>CAIMXF010000028.1 GCA_903845345.1 uncultured beta proteobacterium | reverse complement strand
GAGGCGATGGGCGAGCACCAGGTCACCGTCGGCGGCAACACCTATGCGCTGCCGCAGCCGTTCATGGTGATGGCGACGCAGAACCCGATCGAGCACGAAGGCACCTATCCGCTGCCCGAGGCCCAGCTCGACCGCTTCCTGCTCTACGTGCGCATCGGGCACCCCGACGTCGTCGCGGAACGGGCGATCCTGCGCCTGGCGCGCACGCAGGCGAGCAAGGCCTTCGGCACCCCGGCCGCGCCGCCGCTGCAACTGTCGACCGAGCAGGTGCTGGGCGCACGCCGCGAGGTGCTGGACATGCACATGGTCGCGCCGGTCGAGGAGTACATCGTGCAGCTCGTGCTGGCGACGCGCGACCCGGCGCGCTACGACAAGGCGCTGGCCGGCCGCATCAGCTTCGGCGCGAGCCCGCGCGCGACCATCGCGCTGGATCGCTGCGCCCGCGCCCACGCGTGGCTGCTGGGCAAGGACTACGTCGCGCCGGAAGACGTCCAGGCCGTCGCGCACGACGTGCTGCGCCATCGCGTGCTGCTGTCGTTCGAGGCGGAAGCCGACGGCGTCACGCCGGAGTCGTTGCTGGACCACCTCCTGCGACTTGTCCCGGTGGTGTGACATGGTCAAGCTCCGGTTTCGTCCGCGCAAGGCGCGCGACCATCAAGTCGCCGAAGGCGCCGCACTGAATCCCGCCACGTGGCAGCGCATCGCCGACCTCGTCGACCTGCAGCGCCATGCATCGACGCTGGACTTCCAGCGCGTCGGCGCCGCGAAGGCCCAGCTCGCGGGCGCTCACGCATCGCGATTTCGCGGGCGCGGCATGGACTACCAGGAGTCGCGCGCCTACCAGGCCGGCGACGACGTGCGCCACATGGACTGGCGCGTCACGGCACGCACCGGCACCGCGCAGATCAAGCTGTACCAGGAAGAGCGCGAGCGCCCGGTCCTGTTGTTCCTCGACCTCCATCCCGGCATGTTCTTCGGAACGAAGGGCCTGCTGAAATCCGCGGCGGCCGCGCGCGCGGCGGCCCTGATCGCGTGGGCGGCGGTGGAACGCGGCGACCGCCTCGGCGCCGTGCTGACCAACGGCGCGCATTGCGAGTTGCCGCCGCGTGGTGGCCGGCAGGGTGCGCTCCAGTTCATCCGCCAGGTCGTGGCGCACACGGATCCGCGCGCGGCGCTCGATGCGGCGCAGTCGACCGACAGTCTCAACAGCGGCCTCGCGCGGCTCTGCCGGGTCAGCCGTCCCGGCAGCCAGGTCTTCCTGATCGGCGACTTCGCCGGCGTCGACGAGGAGAGCGGCCAGCTGATCCACCGCCTGCGCCGCCACAACGACGTCGTCGCGCTGCAGGTCGTCGACCCGCTCGAGTTGACGCCGCCGCCACCGGCGCGCTACGGCGTGGCCCTCGGCTCGGAGCGCCGCGTGCTCGATCTCCGCTCGGCCGCCGCACGGCTCGCCTTCCAGGCGCATTTCGATCGCCATCACCGCAAGGTCGACGAATTGATGAGGCGCCACGGCGTGGCGCTGTCGCGCCTGGCCACCGACCAGGACATCGTGCGCCAGGTGCGCCATCTCCTGGCCAGCGGCGCCAGGCGTCCCGTCACCGAAAGGCTGGCCGCATGACGGCCGCCGCCGCTTCCGCCCCGTCGCTGCAACTGCGCGACATCCACCTGCCGGCCGCCGCGCCGTTCTGGCCGCCCGCGCCCGGCTGGTGGGTGCTGGCCGGCGTGATCGTGCTGCTGCTCGCGTGGGCCGGCGCCGTGGCATGGCGACGCCGTCGCCTCGAACGTGAGCGCCGCCGGATCCTGGACGCGCTCGCCGCGCTGGAAGCCGACTTCATGGACGTGCGTTCGAGCGAGCGCCTCGCGTCCATCTCGTTGCTGCTGCGGCGCCTGGCGCTCTCGCGCTTCCCGCGCGAACGCGTGGCCGGGCTCACCGGCGCCGCGTGGCTGCGCTTCCTCGACGAGTCGGGCGGCAACGGGCAGTTCGCCGCCGGCCCGGGCCGCGTGCTCGCGGCCGCGCCCTATCAACGATCAATCCCGCACGACATGGACGTCGAAGGATTCTCCGCCCTCGTGCGCGGCTGGGTCGAGACCAACACCAGGAGCATCCCATGAGCTTCGTCCTGGCCTGGCCATGGATGCTGGCCGCGCTGCCCTTGCCGCTGCTCGCGATGCTGCTGCCGCCCGCGCCGGCCGCCCAGCCGCCGGCGCTGCGCTTTCCATTCGCCGGCGCTTGGCGCGCGACCTCCGGCACCCCTCGCGGCGCGCGCCATCGCACGCGCCTGGCCGTCGCCGCGCTCGCGTGGCTGCTGCTCGTCGTCGCCGCGGCGCGGCCGCAGCATGTCGGCGAGACGGTGCGCCTGCCGGTCACGGGCCGCAGCATCATGCTGGCCGTCGATCTCTCCGGCTCGATGGAGACACCCGACATGCGCAGCGGCGACGACGCCGTGAGCCGCCTGACGGCCGTCAAGGCGGTGGCCGGAGACTTCATCAAGCGCCGCGTCGGCGACCGGCTCGGGCTCATCCTGTTCGGCGACCAGGCCTACCTGCAGGCGCCGCTCACCTTCGACCGCCAGACCGTGCTCACGCTGCTCGACGAGGCGCAGATCGGCCTGGCCGGACAGAGCACGGCGATCGGCGACGCCATCGGCCTGGCGATCAAGCGGCTGCGCGACGAGCCGGCCGGCAATCGCGTGTTGATCCTGCTGACCGACGGCGCGAACAACTCGGGCAGCATCGGCCCGCTCAAGGCCGCCGACCTGGCCGCGGAGGAAGGCGTGCGCATCTTCACCATCGGCGTCGGTGCCGACCGCGCCAGCGCCGGCGCCTTCGGACTGCCTCAGGGCGGTGACGACGATCTCGACGAGGTCGCGCTGCAGGCCATCGCACGCAAGACCCACGGCGAGTATTTTCGCGCGTCGGACGTCGCGTCGCTGCGCAAGATCTATGGCCTGATCGACCAGATCGTGCCGCAGTCCAAGGACCAGCAGAGCTGGCGCCCGGTCGACGAACTCTATGCCTGGCCGCTGGGCGGCGCGCTGGCGCTGAGCGTGCTGATCGCGCTGTCGTCCCTCGCGTGGTGGCCCCGCCGGCAACTCGACGGAGCCTCCCATGCTTGAACACTTCCACTTCATCCGGCCGCTGTGGCTGCTCGCCCTGCTCCCGCTGGCGTTGCTGGCGTGGGCCGCGTTCCGGCCCGCGGGCGGTGGCAACGCGTGGCGCAAGGTCGTCGACGCGCGGCTGCTGCCCTTGATGATGGCCGACGGTGCACGCGCCGTGAACGGGGGCGGCTTCGCGCTGGCCTCGGCGGGCTGGCTGATCGCCACGCTCGCGCTCGCGAACCCGACCTGGGATCTCAAGCCGCAGCCCGTCTTCCAGACCAACGCGGCCCGCGTGGTCGTGCTGGACCTCGCCAGCTCGATGAACGACGCGGACATGAAGCCGTCGCGTCTGGCACGCGCGCGCTACAAGGTCGAGGACGTGCTGGGTCAGGCCAGCGAGGGCCAGACGGCGCTGGTCGCCTACGCGGGCGATGCGTTCACCGTCGCGCCCTTGACGCGCGACACCCACACCATCAGCGCGCTGCTGAAGGTGCTGCAGCCCGAGCTGATGCCGGTGGACGGGAGCCGCGCCGATCTCGGGCTGCTGAAGGCGGGCGACCTGCTGCATCAGGCGGGCGTGTTGAGCGGGCAGATCCTGCTGATCGCCGACGGTGTCGACCCCGGCAAGGCCGCGGCCGCGCAACGCGCCGCCGCGTCGCTCAGGAGCGAGGGCTACACGATCTCGGTGCTGGGTGTGGGGACGCCCGCCGGTGCGCCGCTCACCGATGCGCAGGGGCGGCTGGTTCGCAGCCAGACGGGTGGCGTCGACGTGCCGCAACTGGACGCCAACGCGCTCGAGTCGATCGCGCGTGCCGGGGGTGGCCGGTACCAGCCGATCACCGACGCCGGCACCGGCCTGTCGTCCCTGCTGGACGACGGCGCCGGACACGCGCAAGCCGAGGCCGCGCAGACCAAGTCGGTGGCGCCCGCATGGAAGGAGCGCGGGCCGTTCATCGTCCTGCTGCTGTTGCCCCTGGCCGCGCTCGCCTTCCGTCGCAACTGGCTGGTCAGCGCGGCCCTGGTGGCTGTGCTCGCGGTGCCGGCGCAAGGCGCGATGGCCGCGACGTGGAGCGACGTCTGGCAGCGGCCCGACCAGCAGGCATCGAAAGCCCTGGCGGCCGGCGACTACGCCAGGGCCGCGGCCGTCGCGCCGGACGCGGCGCGTCGCGGCAGCGCCGACTACAAGCGCGGCGACTACCAGCTCGCGCTCGACGAGTTCTCGCGGACGACCGGCGCCGACGCCGACTACAACCGCGGCAACGCGCTGGCCCGCCTCGGTCGCTACCAGGACGCCATTGCCGCCTACGACAAGGCCATCGCCGAGGCGCCGCCCAACGACGACGCCAAGGCCAACAAGGCCGCCGTGGAGGCGCTGTTGAAGCAGCAGCCACCGCCGCCGAAGGATCAGCAGCAACAGCAACAGCAACAGCAACAGCAACAGCAATCCGCTGGCTCGAAGCAAGGCTCGAAGCCGGACAGCGCAAGCCAGGGCGGCCAACAACAAGCGGGCAAGCAAGGCCAGCAGGGGACGCCGTCGAAGCCGGACGCCGCCCAGCAGGCGAAGGATTCGCAAGGCAAGTCGGGATCGAGCGAGGCGGCCGCGGCCAAGGACGGCGCATCGCCAGGCAAGACCCCCACGCCGAAGCCGGGCGATCAGCATCAACCATCGTCGTCGAACGGACACGATGGACAGGCCGAGGCCGCGGCCGGCGACTCTCGGCCGAAGCCTCCCGGGAACGATTTCGCGAAGGCCGCCGAGCAAATGGGCAAGCCGGAGAACGACGCCGCAGCGCAGCAGCCATCGCAGCCGATCCCCGGCGCGGCTGGAGCCAGGCCGTCGGCGGCATCCGCGCCCGCGGGCGACGCCCAGCCGATCGAAGGCGAGGAAAAGCAGGCTGCCGAACAGTGGCTGCGGCGCATCCCGGACGACCCCGGCGGCTTGCTGCGGCGCAAGTTCCTCTACCAGTACCGCCATCGCGCCAATCAGCCGACCACGGACGACGAGTGACGGGCGCGCCAGGCGCGCAACGAATGACGAGGTGACACCCATGTTCAAACCGAACTTTCCCCCATCTCGGCGAACGGCCTGGCCGTCCACCCTCCTCGCGCTGGCCGTCGTCACGGCGCCCGCACTGTGCCGGGCGGCGGTGCAATCCGGCCTCGATCGCACGACCGTCGCCGTCAACGAGCCGTTGACGCTGAGCATCGTGAGCGATTCCCCGCAGTCCGGCGTCGAGCCCGACCTGGCGCCGCTGCGCAAGG
>CAIMXF010000027.1 GCA_903845345.1 uncultured beta proteobacterium | reverse complement strand
TGATCGCCTCGTCGTCCATGCCGTGCCATTGCCCGACATGCACGGCGCCGTCGCTGAAGTGGCGCGCGAGGTCGCTCAGGTACTCGACCTTGCGCGCCGACAGCCCGACGCCCTTGAGCGTCTCGGGCGCCAGCTTCAGCACGGCCGCGGGCTGCAGCAGCTCGACTTCGGGGCCGTCGACCGCCGCGCCCAGCTTGCGCCAGACGCCCTGCGCCGACTTGGTCGACACCTGCTGCCCGACGATGGAGCGCGCGAGCGTGGTGAACGCGTCGCCGTTGCTCTGCAGCCGCGCGTCGCCGAACTTGGGGATCAGCTTCTTCATCACGCGGTCGCGCTTGACGAGGTGACGGCAGGCGTCGTCCCAGTAGGCGGGCACGTCGCGGGCGGATTCGGGCGCGTCGGCGCCGGCCGGGACAGCGACCATGTCAGGCCTTCACCCAGGTGGTGCCCTGCGCGCTGTCCTTGAGCGTGATGCCCAGCGCGGCGAGTTCGTCGCGGATGCGGTCGGACTCGGCGAAGTTGCGATCCTTCTTGGCCTGCGCGCGCGCCTCGATGCGGGACTGGATCTCAGCGTCCGTCAGCGCCGCGCCGGCCTGCAGGAAGGCCTGCGGCGACTGCTGCAGCACGCCCAGCGTGGCGCCGAGCGCGCGCAGCAGCGTGGCCGTGGCGACCGACTTCGTGCGGTTCAGGTCGGTGGCCATCTCGAACAGCACGGCCAGCGCGCCGGGCGTGTTGAAGTCGTCGTCCATCGCGTCGCGGAAGGCGGCGGCGCGCGGGTCGGCCCAGTCGATGCTGCTTGCGTCGACCGGTTGTTCGGCGGGCCCGGCAGCGTTGTCATCGGCGAGCGAGACGCTGCCGAGCGCGGTGTACAGGCGTCGCAGCGCCGAGCGTGCGTCCTCGAGGTGCGCATCGCTGAAGTTGAACGGGCTGCGGTAGTGCGTGCGCAGCATGAAGAAGCGCAAGGTCTCGCCGTCGAAGTGCTTGAGCACGTCGCGGATGGTGAAGAAGTTGCCGAGCGACTTCGACATCTTCTCGCCATCGACGTTCAGGAAACCGTTGTGCAGCCAGTAGTTGACGAACGGATGGCCCAGCGCGCCTTCGCTCTGCGCGATCTCGTTCTCGTGGTGAGGGAACTGCAGGTCCATGCCGCCGCCATGAATGTCGAAGCGCTCGCCGAGGACGGCGCACGACATCGCGGAGCACTCGATGTGCCAACCCGGACGGCCAGCGCCGTACGCGCTGTCCCACTTGGCATCGTCCGGCTCGGCCGGCTTGGCCGACTTCCACAGCACGAAGTCGAGCGGGTCGGTCTTGCCGTCGGCCACCGCCACGCGCTCGCCCGCGCGCAGGTCGTCGAGCGACTTGCCCGACAGCTTGCCGTAGCCCTCGAACTTGCGCACCGCGTAGTTCACGTCCCCGTTGTCGGCCTGGTAGGCGAGGCCCTTGTGCTGCAGCGTCGCGATCATCGAGAGCATCTGCGGCACGTACTCGGTGGCGCGCGGTTCGTGCGTGGGCGGCTCGATGCCGATGGCGCCGATGTCCTCGCGCATCGCGGCGATCATCTCGTCGGTGAGCTGGCGGATAGTGATGCCGCGCTCCACCGCCCGCTTGATGATCTTGTCCTCGATGTCCGTGATATTGCGGACGTACGTGACGTCGTAGCCGAGCACCTGCAGCCAGCGATAGACGACGTCGAACGCCATCATCATGCGCGCATGGCCCATGTGGCACAGGTCATAGATCGTCATGCCGCACACGTACATGCGCACCTGGCCCGGGACGATCGGAACGAATTCTTCGGCTTGGCCGGTGAGGGTGTTGAACAGACGCAGCGTCATCGGCAGGAACAGGAGCCGGCGGTCGGGCTTCGCAGGAGAGCCGGAGCGGCCGGACAGGAATGGAGTCGGGGGAATCGAGCGTCTACGACCGGTCGATGCGCGCTTCGGCGATCGGACGGAAGCGTCTGCGGAGTCTAGTCGAGTGGAAGGTGAAAGCGGGCGCGGCTGCCCTCGCTAGAATCGAGGGAGTATAGCCAAGGAGACCTTCAGATGAGCATCCCCCAACAAACCCGGTGGGCCGCGCTGGCCGTGGCCGGCTTGACGGCGTTCAGCGCCCCGGCCTGGGCCGACAAGGTGCGCCTCGCGACGTCGATGGGCGACATCGTCATCGAGCTGGACGCGCAGAAGGCGCCCAGGTCGGTGGCCAACTTCGAGCAATACGTGAAGGAAGGCCACTACAACGGCACCGTGTTCCATCGCGTGATCCCGAACTTCATGATCCAGGGCGGCGGCATGACGCCCGACCTGCACGAGACGCCCACGCATCACCCGATCCCGCTCGAGTCGCACAACGGCCTGACCAACACGGCCGGCACCGTCGCGATGGCGCGCACCGGCGAGCGCGACTCCGCGACCTCGCAGTTCTTCATCAACGTGCAGGACAACCCGTTCCTGGACCAGGGCGACGGCTACGCCGTATTCGGCCATGTCGTCTCCGGCATGGACGTCGTCGAGAAGATCAAGATGGTGCAGACCACCACCAAGGGACCGTACGAGAACGTGCCCGTCACCCCTGTCATCATCAAGAAAGCCACCCTGGAGAAATGAGCATGACCAAATACGTGAAGCTGACCACCACCAAGGGCGACCTGCGCATCGAGCTCGATGACGCGAAGGCCCCGATCTCCGTCGCCAACTTCCTGTCCTACGTGAACAAGGGCTTCTACGACGGCACGATCTTCCACCGCGTGATCCGCAACTTCATGATCCAGGGCGGCGGCTTCGAGGCCGGTATGAAGCAGAAGACGACCGACGCGCCGATCCAGAACGAGGCCAAGAACGGCCTGAAGAACGACAAGTACACGCTCGCGATGGCGCGCACCGGCGACCCGCATTCGGCGACCGGACAGTTCTTCATCAACACCACCAACAACGGCTTCCTGAACAACGCCGAGGCGCAGGACGGCTGGGGCTACGCCGTGTTCGGCAAGGTCGTCGAAGGCCAGGCTGTCGTCGACGAACTGGG
>CAIMXF010000026.1 GCA_903845345.1 uncultured beta proteobacterium | reverse complement strand
TCCGACGGCTGCAAGCCGGTGCAACGGCGCATCCTGTATGCGATGCACCGCAAGGGCCTGTCGTTCACCGATGCGAACCGCGCGGGTCCGTCGCCGCGCAAGAGCGCCGCGGTCGTCGGCGACGTGCTGGGCATGTTCCACCCGCATGGCGACGTGGCCGCGTACGACGCCCTCGTGCGCATGGCGCAGGACTTCAGCCTGCGCTATCCGCTGATCGACGGCCAGGGCAACTTCGGCAGCCGCGACGGCGACGGCGCGGCCGCGATGCGCTACACCGAGGCGCGCCTGAACCCGATCGCCCGCCTGCTGCTCGACGAGATCGACGAGGGCACCGTCGACTTCATGCCGAACTACGACGGCACGACGACCGAGCCCCGCCTGCTGCCGGCCCGACTGCCGTTCGTGCTGCTCAATGGCGCCAGCGGCATCGCCGTCGGCCTGGCCACCGAGGTGCCCAGCCACAACCTGCGCGAGGTGGCCGACGCCGCCATCGCGATGCTCAAGAACGAGAAGCTCACCGACGACGAACTGTACGCCGCGATCCCCGGCCCCGATTTCCCCGGCGGCGGCCAGATCATCAGCCCCGCGGCTGACATCCGCGACGCCTACGCCACCGGCCGCGGCAGCCTCAAGGTGCGGGCGCGCTGGAAGATCGAGGATCTGGCGCGCGGCCAGTGGCAGCTGATCGTCACCGAGCTGCCGCCCGGCGCGAGCACGCAGCGGGTGCTCGAGGAGATCGAGGAGCTCACGAATCCGAAGATCAAGGCCGGCAAGAAGGCCTTGAGCGCCGAGCAACTGCAGCTGAAGGCGACGATCCTCGCCGTGCTCGATGCCGCGCGCGACGAATCGGGGCGCGAGGCGTCGGTGCGGCTCGTGTTCGAGCCCAAGAGCCGCACGATCTCGCCGCAGGAACTCGTCAACACGCTGCTCGCCCACACCAGCCTCGAGAGCTCTGCGTCGATCAACCTCACGATGATCGGCGGCGACGGCCGGCCCACGCTCAAGAGCCTGCGCCAGATCCTCGTCGAATGGACGACGTTCCGACAGCACACCGTCAAGCTGCGCACCGAGCACCGGCTTGCCAACGTGCGCGCGCGCATCCACATCCTCGAAGGGCGGCAGCTCGTGCTGCTGAACATCGACGAGGTGATCCGCATCATCCGCGAGAGCGACGAGCCCAAGCCGGCGCTGATCGCCGAGTTCAAGCTGAGCGAGATCCAGGCCGACGACATCCTCGACATCCGGCTGCGTCAACTCGCGCGGCTGGAGGCCATCAAGATCCAGCAGCAGCTCGACGAAGCGCGCATCCAGCAGCAGAAGCTCGAGGACATCCTGTCCAGCCCCGCCGCGTTGAAGCGCACGGTGATCAAGGAGATCGAGGCCGACGCCAAGGCGCACGGCGACGATCGCCGCACGCTGATCCAGGCCGAGAAGCGCGCCGTCGTCGAAGTGAAGATCGTCGACGAGCCGGTGACGGTGGTCGTCAGCCTCAAGGGCTGGGTGCGCGCGATGAAGGGCCATGGCCACGAGGCCGGCGGCTTCGCGTTCAAGTCGGGCGACGGGCTGTACGGCACGTTCGAATGCCGCACGGTCGACACGCTGCTCGTGTTCGGCAGCAACCAGGGCGGCACGGGGCGCGTCTACACGGTGGCCGTCAGCCTGCTGCCGGGCGCGCGCGGCGACGGCACGCCCATCACCACGCTGATCGAACTCGAGTCCGGCACGCAGCCGCTGCACTACTTCGCCGCAGCCGCCGACGCGACGCTGCTGCTCGCCAACACCGGTGGCTTCGGTCTGCTGGCCAAGGTGGGCGACATGACCAGCCGCCAGAAGGGCGGCAAGAGCTTCCTCAGCATCGACGACAAGGATCGCCTGCTGCCGCCCGTGCCGCTGCACGCGTCGCACACGCAGGTGGCCTGCCTCAGCATGAGCAGCCGCCTGCTCGTCTTCCCGCTCGACGAGCTGAAGCTGCAGTCCAACGGCGGCAAGGGCCTGACGCTGATGGACGTCGACGCCAAGGACCCGCTGGTCTCGGTCGCGACCTGCGCCGGCGCCGTCAAGGTGCTGGGCCTGGGCCGCGGCCAGAAGCCCAAGGAGGAAGACCTCAAGGGCACCACGCTCGCCACGTATGCGGGCAAGCGCGCGCGCAAGGGCAAGGCGATCGACGCGCCGATCAAGGGCCAGCGGGTGATCGCGCTCTGACGCAGTGCGGCCCGGCGAAGAGACGCCCGGCCACGCCTGGCGTTGTGCTTTCCGCCGGCAGAGCGTGCCGTCGATCCGATATCGCGAGCGGGAACCTCGTCCGCGCACTCGCCCGCCATGATCGCGCAGCCGTCGCGGACGAACTGCCGCCATCCCGCCACGTCCGGCCATTGCACGTCGAAGCCCAGGACCTCGCGGTCATACCTGGCCGAGCGCTCGAGGTCGCGCACGGCGCTCGCACGGCGCGATCGGATGAACATGCGGCGTCTCCTGGCGGCGCCAGGCGCGGGTGCCTGATGTTGTCGCGTGCGCGGCAGGAAGCCCGGGGGCCGTGGAGCGGAGTTGTTTCCCGCCCCGCGGCGCCTACTCGCTCAACCAGTCCTTCAGCTCCGCCCAGTTGTACGTCATCTGCGCGGCCAGCATCCCCGCCGCGCCCCACACGCGCGCCAAGCCGTAGCGGGCGAAGCCCGGCGGGATCGGCGAGCCGGCGGCGATCGCGTCGGCGATGAGTTCGCCGGCCGCGGTGGTCGGGCCGACGCCGTGGCCGCCGAAGCCCAGCGCGTGCCAGGCGCCGTCGGGCAGTTGCCCGATCTGCGGCATCTGGTGGCGCGCGTAGCTCATGAGGCCGCCCCACGCGTAGTCGACCTTCACGTCGCGCAGTTCCGGGTAGACCTTGAGCAGGTCGCGCTTGAGCAGGCGGGCGATGGGTTCGGCGCCGCGGTCGAGGATGGAGATGCGGCCGCCCCAGAGGATGCGGGTGTCGGGCAGCGCGCGGTAATAGTCGAAGGAGAAGCGGGTGTCGTAGATCGCCGCCTTTCCGGGGATGGCCGTGGCCAGCGCGTCGCCCAGCGGCTCGGTGGCCATCACGTAGGTGGCGATGGGCAGCATGGCGCGCTCGAGCGGCGCGGACACGCCGCGCAGGTAGCCGCCGCCCGCGATCACCACGTGGCGCGCGTGCACCACGCCGTCGGCGGTGTGCACCGCGTGGCCGCCGTCGCGCGTGCGCGGCGCGACGACGCGCGTCACGCGCGACTGCTCGTGGATGCGTCCGCCCTCGCGCTCGATGACCGCGGCCAGGCCGCGCGCATATTTGAGCGGGTGGAAATGGAACGCGTCGGGCTCGAGCAGTCCGCCGGCATAGCGCCGCGAGCGCGTGTAGGCGCCGAGCTCGTCGTGCGACAACAGCTGCCAGTGCACGTCGAACTCGCGCGCCATGAACGCCTGCTTGCGGCGCAGGATGGCGTCGTCGTCGAACCAGTTCGCGAGCACGACGCCGCCCTCGATCGCATCGCAGGCGATGGCGTACCGGGCGATGCGGCGGCGGATCGTGGCGACGGCCTGTTGCGTCAGGCCGTACATCGCGCGCGCGCCGGCGCAGCCCTGGTCGGCCAGGAGCTGCGCGTTGTCGAGGCTGAAGCCGCCGAAGACGAAGCCGCCGTTGCGGCCCGAGGCGCCGTGGCCCACGGTCTCGCCCTCGACGATCACGACCTCGCGCACCCCGCGCTCGATCAGCCCGATGGCCGTGGCCAGTCCGGCGAAGCCGCCGCCGATCACGCACACCTGGGCGTCCGCGCGCCCGCGCAGCGCGGG
>CAIMXF010000025.1 GCA_903845345.1 uncultured beta proteobacterium | reverse complement strand
TAGGCGATGTACAGCAGCGCGGGCTGGTGCTCGCGCACCGCGGCCAGCATCGCCGGGCCATCGAGTTCGAACGCGGGCGTCAGCGGCACGCCGACGAACTTCAGGCCCTGCAGCTTCGCCGACATCTCGTACATCACGAACCCGGGCAGCGGCGCCATGACGACGTTGCCGGGAACGTCGGCCGCCAGCGTCAGCAGGCTGATCAGTTCGTCGGAGCCGTTGCCCAGCATGATGTCGCAGCCCTCGGGCATGCGCGCGTGCTTCGCGAGCGCGGCGCGCAGCACGTCGCCGCGTTCGGCCGGATAGCGGTTCAGCGCGACCTCGGCCAGTCGCTCGCCAAGTTGCCTGCGCAGATCGTCGGGCAGGCGGAACGGGTTCTCCATCGTGTCCACTTTCACGAAGCCGGCGCTTGGCTGCACGGCATAACCGTGCATGCCCTGGACGTCGGCGCGGAGGTAGCGGGACATGCGGTCGGACAAGGTCATGGCGACGACTCCTGGACGGTGAGCCCCGGCGGATCGCCGTCGAGGATTTCGGGGCCCACGAGAAACGGATTGACGACCTGAAGCTTGTCGATGATCTGCCCGTGTTGCAGATCCTCGGTCAGCAGGAGCGTGCAGGACTGGTGCTGGGCGGCCGCGACGATCATCGAATCCCACCAGCTCAGCTTGTAGCGGGCCTCGACGGCCCACGCCGTCTCGACCGTCTGATGGTCGATCTGCCATGGCTTCCAGT
This sequence comes from uncultured beta proteobacterium, assembly GCA_903845345.1. GTDB lineage: Bacteria > Pseudomonadota > Gammaproteobacteria > Burkholderiales > Burkholderiaceae_C > Scleromatobacter. The sequence continues at coordinate 8,202 of CAIMXF010000025.1, read as the reverse complement.
GCTGGTAGCGCCGCACCTCGGCCCGGGCATCGCCCTGCGTGATCCAGGCCGCGAGCTTTCCCGTCGCGTTGGCGTAGTACTCGTTGAGCACCTGCGTGGAGACTCGGCCGCAGCGGCGCATCCACAGCGCGGCCAGCCACTCGCGCGCGCGGCGATGCTTCTCGGGCCGTCGGCCATCGTCTGCGTAGAGCAGGACGTTGGTGTCAACGAAAACGATCGAGTCGCTCGGCATAGATCTCGTCACGCTTCATGTACGGGGTGTCGCCGGAGTTGAACAGCGGCGGACGATCCAGCCATTCGCGCATCGCGCGTTCGTAGGAATCGTCGTGACGCATCTTGTCGGCGAGCATCTCGCCGATCAGGCGCGACACGCTCGTGTTCCGGCGCGCGGCTTCCATCCGCGCCCAGTCGGCGACCGTGTCTTCCATCGTGACGGTGACGTTCTTCATGACAGGCGCCCTTGAGAGTCAGTCGGTATCAGGCTCGCACGCTGCGTGATGCGACACGTCTTGCCGGTCTCTTGCGCGCAGCGTTCAAGCGCCGACACCGAATCCACGAACTTCGTGTTCCACTATTTTCGTGCGACACGAACTTCGTGTCAATTCGCCGGCCGCGAATCAGGACTTCTTGAGCCGCATCTCGGCCGCACGCGCGTGGCCCTGCAGCCCTTCGCCGTACGCCAGCTCGGCGGCGATCGGACCCAGGATGTGGGCGCCCGCTTCGCTCACCTGGATCAGGCTGCTGCGCTTCTGGAAATCGTAGACGCCCAGGGGCGACGAGAAACGCGCCGTGCCGGACGTCGGCAACACATGGTTCGGCCCGGCGCAGTAGTCGCCCAGGCTCTCGCTGGTGAACGCCCCCAGGAAGATCGCGCCGGCGTGGCGCAGCAGCGGCTCCCAGGCCTCGGGCGCGTCGCTGCTGACTTCCAGGTGTTCCGGCGCGATGCGGTTGCTGATCTCGCAAGCCTCTTCCATCGAGCGCGTCAGGATCAGCGCGCCCCGGCCTTCCAGCGACGCCCGGATCACGGCCTGGCGCGGCATCTCGCCGATCAGCCGATCGATGGCGGCACGCACCTCCTCGAGGTAGGCCGCGTTCGGCGACAGCAGGATCGATTGGGCCAGTTCGTCGTGCTCGGCCTGGCTGAACAGGTCCATCGCGACCCAGTCGGCCGGCGTCGTGCCGTCGGCCAGGACGAGGATCTCGCTGGGCCCGGCGATCATGTCGATGCCGACCTGGCCGAACACGCGGCGCTTGGCGCTGGCGACGTAGGCGTTGCCGGGGCCGGTGATCTTGTCGACGGCCGGAATCGTGGACGTGCCGAACGCCAGCGCGCCCACTGCCTGCGCGCCGCCGACCGTGAACGCGCGATGCACGCCGGCGACGTACGCCGCGGCCAGCACCAGCGCGTTGCGCTCGCCCCTGGGCGTGGGCACGACCATCACGATCTCGCCGACGTCCGCGACCTGCGCGGGGATCGCGTTCATCAGCACGCTCGACGGATAGGCCGCCTTGCCGCCCGGCACGTAGATTCCCACGCGATCGAGCGGCGTCACCTTCTGGCCCAGCAGCGTGCCGTCCTCGTCGCGGTACTGCCAGCTGCGGCCGCAGGCCTCCCGCTGGCGCTCGTGGTAGCTGCGCACGCGGCGCGCGGCCGATTCGAGCGCGGCGCGCTGGGCCGGCGTGATCGCGTCGAACGCGGCCTTCAGCTCGTCGCGCGTCAGCTCGAGTGCCGCGACATCCTTCGCGTCCAGGCCGTCGAAACGCTTGGTGTATTCGAGCACCGCGGCGTCGCCACGCGTCCTCACGTCGGCCAGGATCGCGGCGACGCGCTCCTCGATCGCGTGGTCCGCCTCGTCCGACCAATGTCGCAGCTTGGCGAACTCGGCTTCGAAATCGGCGGCGGAGGTGTCGAGCTGGCGGATCTGGACGGACATGGGCAGCCTTCAGGCGGTGGTGTTCATGGCGCCGGCGAACGCGACGATCAGCGCGCGGATGCGTTCGCGCTTGAGCTTCAGCGCGGCCTGGTTGACGACCAGCCGCGACGAGATGTCCATGATGCGTTCGACCTCGACCAGCCTGTTCGCCTTCAGCGTGGAGCCGGTCGACACGAGGTCGACGATCGCGTCGGCGAGCCCGGTCAGCGGCGCCAGCTCCATCGAGCCGTACAGCTTGATCAGGTCGACGTGCACGCCCTTGTCGGCGAAGTGCTGGCGCGCGACGGCCACGTACTTCGTGGCGACGCGGATGCGCGAGCCCTGCTTGACGGCGGCTTCGTAGTCGAAGTCGGCGCGCGTGGCCACGCTCATGCGGCACTTGGCGATCTGCAGGTCCAGCGGCTGGTACAGCCCGCCGGCGCCCTCGTTCTCGGCGGCGTGCTCGATCAGAACGTCCTTGCCGGCGACGCCGAGATCGGCGCCGCCATGCTGCACGTAGGTCGGCACGTCGGTGGCGCGCACCAGCACGACGCGCACGTCGGGCTGGTCGGTCGCCAGGATCAGCTTGCGGGTCTTCTCCGGATCCTCGGTGACGACGATGCCGGCCGCGGCGAGCAGCGGCAGCGTCTCTTCGAAGATCCGGCCCTTGGATAGCGCCAGCGTGAGCATCACTTGACTCTCTCTATGTCAGCGCCCAGCTTCTGCAGCTTGGCTTCCATGCGGTCGTAGCCGCGGTCGAGGTGGTAGATGCGTTCGACGATGGTCTGGCCGTCGGCCACGAGCCCGGCGATCACCAGGCTGGCCGACGCGCGCAGGTCGGTGGCCATCACCGTGGCTCCCGACAGCCGCGGCACGCCGGTGACCACCGCCAGCTTGCCGTCGACCTCGATCTTCGCGCCCAGGCGCACCAGTTCGTTGACGTGCATGAACCGGTTCTCGAAGATCGTCTCGGCGATCGTCGACGTGCCTTCCGCGACGCAGTCGATGGCCATGAACTGCGCCTGCATGTCGGTCGGGAACGCCGGGTATTCGCTGGTGCGGAAGCTCACCGCCTTCAGCGCGCCCGCGCCGGGCGACCGAACGCGGATGAAGCCGTCGCCGGCAGAGACGGTGGCGCCCGCGTCGCGCAGCTTCTCGATCACCGCCTCGAGATGACGCGCCTCGGCGTTGCGCAGCACGACGTCGCCGCCCGCCGCAGCCACCGCGCAGAGGAAGGTGCCGGCCTCGATGCGGTCGGGCACGATGCGGTACGGCTTGGCTGGGGCGTGCAGCCGGTCGACGCCCTGGATGCGGATGCGGCTGGTGCCGTGGCCCTCGATCTTCGCGCCCATCGCGATCAGCAGCTCGGCCAGGTCGGGGATCTCCGGCTCCTGCGCCGCGTTCTCGAGGATGGTCTCGCCTTCGGCCAGCGTCGCGGCCATCAGCAGGTTCTCGGTCCCGGTGACGGTCACCATGTCGGTGGTGATGCGCGCGCCCTTCAGCTTCGTGGCCTTGGCCAGGATGTAGCCGTGTTCGACGCGGATGTCCGCGCCCATCGCCTGCAGACCCTTGATGTGCTGGTCGACCGGTCGCGAGCCGATCGCGCAGCCGCCCGGCAGCGACACCGTCGCCTCGCCGAAACGCGCCAGCAGCGGGCCCAGCACCATGATGCTGGCGCGCATCGTCTTCACGAGCTCGTAGGGCGCTTCGGGCGTGTTGAGCGCACTGGCGTCGATGACGACCTCGTCGATGCGACCGTCCTCGGTCTGCGCGCCCCAGTTCACGGCGACGCCCATGTTGCGGATCAGCTTCAGCGCGGTGGCCACGTCCTGCAGCTTGGGCACGTTGTGCAGCGTGACCGCACCCGGCACCAGCAGCGTGGCGCACAGCTCGGGCAGCGCGGCGTTCTTGGCGCCGGAGATGGTCACCTCGCCTTGGAGGCGGCGACCGCCGCGGATCAGGAGTTTGTCCATCGATGTGCTCTGGCTGGGAAGACGGGGCGTGGATGCGGGAAGACAGGCCAGGCGGGTCGCCGCGGCCAGGGCGACGGCGCGGGCAGCGCGTACCCTCGCCCGCGGCGAAGCCGCGCGGGAGCGTCAATGCGAATGGCTGGCGGCGTCGCTGCCGAGCGCGCGCTGGCGGGCCCATTCGGCCGGCGTCAGCGTCTTCATCGACAGGGCATGGATCTGCTCGCGCATGCGTTCCCCGAGCGCGGCATACACGCGCTGGTGGCGCCGGATGCGCATCAGGCCCTCGAACTCCGACGACACGATCGTCGCGAAGAAATGTCGGCCGTCGCCCTCCACCTCGAGGTGATCGCAGGTGAGTCCGTCGGCGATGTAGCGCTGGACGTCTTGGGGCGTGGGATCGGTCATGGCACTCGTATTATCCCTCAGCCGCCCGGGAGCCGGGCGAGCAAGGCGCCGATGACCACGCCCGCCAGCAGCAGCCCGCCGCCGATGCCCCACTTCACGCGCCGCGGCCACGACGTCGACACCAGCAGCACCGCCGTCATCGTGCTGGCCGTCGGCAGCAGCGCCAGGAAGACGAGCATGTGCACGACGTTGGGCGACGGGCAGTCCTCGCCGCAGCGGCCCGACCACCAGTTCCACAGCGCCACGGCCGCGGCGCAGCCGAGCGCGAAGGTGACCAGCACCGTGGTGACACGGCGCATCGGGGTGATCGGTTCGTCGACGGAGCTCATGGGTGTCAGTGCCTCAGTTTGTAGCCACTGCGCAGCAGGCCCGGCGCGATCGCCGAAACGACGACGAAGCCGGTACCGACCACGCCGAGGCTGAGCCACGGCGAGACGTCGCTGGCGCCGAAGAACCTCTCGGTGAAGGATCGCTGTGCCTGGCCCATTGCTCAATGCCTCAGTTTGTAGCCACTGCGCAGCAGGCCCAGCGCGATCGCCGAAACGACGACGAAGCTGGTACCGACCACGCCGAGGCTGAGCCACGGCGAGACGTCGCTGATGCCGAAAAAGCCGTGGCGGAAGCCGTCGATCATGTAGAAGAAGGGGTTGAGCCGGCTCACCACGTGCCACAGCGGCGGCAGCGAATGCACCGAATAGAAGACGCCCGACAGGAACGTCAGCGGCATGATGATGAAGTTCTGGAACGCGGCGAGCTGGTCGAACTTCTCGGCCCACAGGCCGGCGATCAGGCCCAGCGTGCCCATCATCGCGGAGCCGAGCAGGCCGAACACGACGATCCACAGCGCGTTCGTCAAGCCCGGCGGCGCGAACCACGCGGTCACCAGCATCACGCCCGCGCCCACCACCATGCCGCGCACGATGGCCGCGCCGACGTAGGCCAGGAACCAGGCCGCCGGCGACAGCGGCGTCACCAGCAGGAACACGAGGTTGCCGGTGATCTTGCTCTGGATCAGCGAGGACGAGCTGTTGGCGAACGCGTTCTGGAGCACGCTCATCATCACCAGGCCCGGGATGAGGAACTGCACGTAGCTGACGCCGTCGTAGACGCTCACCCGGCCGTTGAGCGCGTGGCCGAACACGAGCAGGTACATCACCGCGGTGAGCACCGGCGCCGCGACGGTCTGGAACGACACCTTCCAGAAGCGCAGGATCTCCTTGCGGAACAGCGGCTGCGCGCCGGCCAGAACCAGGCGCGCGCTCATGGGGCCTTCTCCGTCATGATGTTCAGGAACACGTCTTCCAGGTCGGCGCGGCCGATCTCCAGGTCTTCGACGGGCACGCCGGCCTGGCGCAGCTGCGCCAGGACAGCCTCCACGTCGGCGGCGTCGCGCGCGCTCACCTGGGCGGAACGCCCGGTCACGCGCGCGCGTGTCGCGAGGCTGGCGGGCAGCGCGTGGTCGGTCTTGAAGCGCAGCATGGTGCTCGCGGTGGACGCCAGCAGCTCGGACGTGCGCTCCAGCGCGACGACCTTGCCCTGCTTCAACATCGCGATGCGCTGGCACAGCGCCTCGGCCTCCTCGAGGTAGTGGGTGGTCAGCAGCACGGTGTGGCCTTCGCGGTTCAGGCGCGCGACGAACTGCCACAGCGTCTGGCGCAGTTCGACGTCGACGCCGGCGGTGGGCTCGTCCAGCACGATCACCGGCGGCCGATGCACCAGCGCCTGCGCCACCAGCACGCGGCGCTTCATGCCCCCCGCGAGCTGGCGCATGTTGGCCTCGGCCTTGTCGGCCAGGCCCAGGCTCGCGAGCAGTTCGTCGATCCAGGCGTCGTTGTCGCGCACGCCGAAATAGCCGCTCTGGATGCGCAAGGTCTCGCGCACCGAGAAGAACGGGTCGAACACGAGCTCCTGCGGCACGATGCCGAGAGACCTGCGGGCGGCGGCGTAGTCGTCGACGACGTCGTGTCCCATCACCGTCACCTTGCCGCGCGTGGCGCGCGCCAGGCCCGCGAGGATGCTGATCAGCGAGGTCTTGCCCGCGCCATTGGGGCCGAGCAGTCCGAAGAACTCGCCGGGCTGGACATCGAACGAAACGCCGCCCAGCGCACGTACGCCGCTGCCGTAGGTCTTCTCGACTTGCTGGAATGAAATGGCGGACATAGGGCGCGCATTGTAGGAACTAGTCGAGAAGTGCCTCGACAACACGGGCTTCCGAATCTGTGCATCGCGCCGCCAGGGTGCTAGATTGCGCGAACCCGGAACAAGACGCCCCAATGGAAGCCAAAAAGCCAAGACGCACCGCCGAACGCATCCTCGAAGTGACGCTGGACCTGTTCAACCGCTTCGGCGAGCCGAACGTGTCGACCACGCTGATCTCCGCGGAGCTCCACATCAGCCCGGGCAACCTGTACTACCACTACCCGGCCAAGGACGAGCTGATCAACACGCTGTTCGACCGCTACGAGAAGGCGCTCAACGAGCTGCTGCAGGCCGCCGACAACGTCGCCAACGTCGAAGACGCCTGGCTGTTCTTCCACATGATGTTCGAGCTCGTCTGGCAATACCGCTTCCTGTATCGCGACCTCAACGACCTGCTGTCGAAGAACCGCCGGCTCGAGACGCATTTCCAGTTCGTGCTGAAGAACAAGTCGCGCGCGGTCGAGGCGGTGCTCGACGGCCTGAACCGCAGCAGCGAGACGCGGCTCGACCGGCGCGACCTGCCGTCGGTGGCGACGTCGATGGTGGTGGTGCTCACCTACTGGCTCAGCTACGAGTACGTGCGCGACCCGCGCAAGGCGCTCGAGCCTGAACAGGCCGGCGCCACGCTCGCGCGCGGCGCCTGGCACGTGCTGAGCCTGCTCACGCCCTACCTGGAGCCGGCCGCGCGCGATCACCTGCTGGCGCTGGCCGGCGCCTACAAGTCCTGACAAGAGCCTTCCAACCATCCAAACCGAGACGAGACAACGCCATGGCCAAATGGACCGCCTTCCCTTACGACGCCGCCGACTACACCTACGACGCGGCCGCGCTCAAGAAGCACTGGGCGCGCTTGCACAAGGGCGACGCCGAGCCGTTCCCCAGGGACGACGCCGTGCTGGCCGCCTGGGCGCTGTACCACTCGGGCGAGTTCAAGAAGGCGGTCGACGCCGGCCTGAAGGCGGGCGACGCGGGCCTCGTCGTGGCGAACAAGGCGCAGTCCATCTACGCCAACTATCTCGAGACCAGCGAGAAGACCAGGCTCGCGATGTTCCTCGAAGTCGCCGAGCGCGCCGAGGCGCAGGCCAAGGCCAATCCGAAGCTCGCCAACGCGCACTACTGGCAGGCCTACGCGCTGGGCCGCTACAGCCAGGGCATCAGCGTTGCCAAGGCGTTGACGCAAGGGCTGGGCGCCAAGGTCAAGACCGCGCTGGAGACCACGATCGCGCTGGCGCCCAAGCACGCCGACGCCCACATCGCGCTCGGCGCGTTCCACGCCGAGGTCATCGACAAGGTCGGCCGCCTGCTGGGCAAGACCCAGGGCGCCGACACCGCCACCGGCCTGAAGATGTTCAAGGAAGCCCTCGCGCTCAACCCCGACTCCGCGATCGCCCGCGTCGAATACGCCAACGGCCTCGTGATGCTCGAGGGCGACAAGCGCATGAAGGAAGCCGAACAGCTCTACGCCGACGCCGCGGCCTGCAAGCCTTTGGACGCGATGGAGCGGCTGGACGTGGAGATGGCGAAGGCGGAGCTCGAGGACGAGTGAGCCAGGCACCCGCATCTCAGCGCATCGAGGCGCCGACCGCCGACGACAACGATCGGATCGCACGGCAGTTCATCCACGCGGACGCGCTGGTGCGCGCGGTGACCGGCGCAGAACTGACTTCCCGGCTCACGGACCTGTCGCTGCTTCAGCGTGTCATCGACGCCAAGGT
>CAIMXF010000024.1 GCA_903845345.1 uncultured beta proteobacterium | reverse complement strand
GGGTCGGGCAGGCCGTGGCGGCGCATCACCGTCTGGATCGGCTCGGCCAGCACTTCCCACGAGCCGTCCAGGTCCTCGGCCAGGCGCGCTTCGTTGAGCTCGAGCTTGTCGAGGCCGCGCGTGAGGCTGTCGTAGGCGAGCACCGAATAGCCGATGGACACACCCATGTTGCGCAGCACCGTGGAGTCGGTCAGGTCGCGCTGCCAGCGGCTCACCGGCAGCTTCTGCGACATGTGCGTGAGCATCGCGTTGGCCATGCCGAGGTTGCCTTCGGCGTTCTCGAAGTCGATCGGGTTGACCTTGTGCGGCATCGTCGACGAGCCGACCTCGCCCGGCCTCGTCTTCTGCTTGAAGTAGCCCAGGCTCACGTAGCCCCAGACGTCGCGCGCCCAGTCGACGAGGATGGTGTTCAGGCGCACGATGGCGTCGAACAGCTCGGCCATGTAGTCGTGCGGCTCGATCTGGATCGTGTACGGGTTGAGCTTCAGGCCCAGGCGTTCCTCGACGACCTTGCGCGAGAACTCTTCCCAGTCGGCCTCGGGGTAGGCCGACGCGTGCGCGTTGTAGTTTCCGACCGCGCCGTTCATCTTGGCCAGCAGCACCACCTCGGCGATGCGCGCGCGGGCGTGCGTCAGGCGCGCGAGCACGTTGGCCACTTCCTTGCCGACGGTCGTCGGGCTGGCCGTCTGGCCGTGCGTGCGCGACAGCATCGGCACAGCGGCGAAGCGGTGCGCCATCGCCTGCATGCGCGTGAGGATGCCGTCGATCGCCGGCAGGATCACCTGCTCGCGCGCGGCCTTCAGCATCAGCGCGTGGCTGGTGTTGTTGATGTCCTCGCTGGTGCAGGCGAAGTGGATGAACTCCAGCTTGTCGGCCAGCTCGGGCACGTGGCCGATGCGCTGGCGCAGCCAGTACTCGACGGCCTTGACGTCGTGGTTGGTTTCCTTCTCGATGTCCTTGATCGCCTGCGCGTCGGCCTCCGAGAAGCGCACCACCAGCGAGCGCAGCAGGCCCTTGACCGACTCGGGCAGCGGCGGGAACTCGCCGAAGCCGGCGTCCGACAGCGCGATGAACCACTCCACCTCGACCTGCACGCGGCGGTGCATCAGGCCGTACTCGGACAGCAGCGGGCGCAGCGCGGACAGCTTGGGGGCGTAGCGGCCGTCGAGGGGTGACAGGGCGGTGAGGGCGGAATGGGGCATAGGGACTCGTTCTGGGGCTCGCGGGCTCGGAGCCGTTGTTCTGGTTTCCGGAGCGACCGGACGGCCAGGAGGCTCGCCCTATCGCAAAACCCTCCGATTTTACGGGCGTCGGCCCCTTGGGGCTAGGGGCAACCCGAATGCAGCCCGCATTTTCAGGCGCCGGAAGGCTGAAATCCGGCACGCCGTCCGCATTGACGCGGGCGAGTGCCCCCCGCACAATCACGCCCCTTTCGCCCTCGATTCCCCGTTTCCATGCCGGCCTCCGCCCTTTCCGCCGACGCTTCCCGCGCCGGCCACCCCGCCCCGGCCGACGCCCGCGACTACTGCGCCATCGATTTCGGTACCTCCAACTCGGCGGTGGCCGTGCCCGTGGCCGACGGCATGGAACTGGTGCCGCTCGAGCCGCAGCACGGCGAACGCGGCCGCACGATGCCCACGGCCGTGTTCTACGTGGCCGAAGGCAAGGACCTGCACACGCTGCCCAAGCTCTATGGCCGCGCCGCGGTCGCCGCCTACGTCGACGGCACCGACGGCCGCCTCATGCGCTCGATGAAGAGCGTGCTCGGCTCGGCGCTGATGGAGCAGCACACCGACATCGGCGCCGGCCGCTCGGTCGCGTTCGGCGACGTCATCGCCAGCTACCTGCTGCACCTGAAGCACGCCGCGCAGGCGCACGCGGGACGCGAGATCGAGCGCGTCGTGCTGGGCCGCCCGGTCTTCTTCGTCGACGACGACCCCGCACGCGACGCTGCGGCCCAGGCCTCGCTGGAGGCTGCCGCGCGCGCGGTCGGCTTCCATGACGTTCGCTTCCAGTACGAGCCGATCGCCGCGGCCTTCCACTACGAGGAGCAGGTCGCGCGCGAGCAGACGGTGATCGTGGCCGACATCGGCGGCGGCACGTCCGACTTCTCGGTCGTGCGCGTCGGCCCCGAGCGCCGCACGCGCGCCGACCGCCGCGCCGACATCCTCGCCAGCCACGGCGTGCACTCGGCCGGCACCGACTTCGACCGCCACGTCGAGCTCGCGCGCATCCTGCCCGTGCTCGGCTTCGGCGCGTACGGCCCGGCGCGCCCGGGTCGCGCGCCGCTGGAGGTGCCCAGCCGCGTCTACTTCGATCTCGCCACCTGGCACCTGATCAACTCGGTGTACCGGCCGCAGCGCATCATGGAGATCGCCGCGATGCGCGACGACTACGCCGACCCGCGCCACCACGCGCGCCTGATGACGACGCTGCGCGACCGCCTCGGCCACTCGCTGGCCGGGCTCGCCGAGGACGCCAAGATCGCCGTCGCGCAGGGCGGCTCGCACGAGATCGACCTGTTCGAGATCGAGCGCGGCCTGGCCGTCAGCGTGACCGAGCACGAGGCCGTCGCCGCGATCTCGCACGACCTCGACCGCATCGTGCAGGCCGCGCGCGACACGGCGCAGCAGGCCGGGCTGAAGGCCGGCGAGATCGACGCCCTGTACTTCACCGGCGGCTCGACGGGGCTGCGCCTGCTGGCCGACCGCCTCGCCGCGGCCTTTCCCGGCGCGCAGGCGGTGCACGGCGACCGCTTCGCCAGCGTCGCCACCGGCCTCGGGCTGGAAGCCCGACGGCACTTCGCCGCTGCCTGAACGTTCAGCCTTCCTGTCGTGTTGCGCTCCGGAGACAGGCGCCCCCCAATTCATGGGGCCGGCGCGGGCGCGAAGCCTGCTTCCTGACGGCGGCGCGCCGGGCGTCGAGCGGGCGCGCGCATGTCGCCGGCGCCCGCCTACGCGAATTCGCGGCATCGTGAAACCCCCGCATGGATGCCCCGGGCCGTCCGTTTTTCCGGGGGTGGTTCTATAGAATGAAGCCCAGTCCAAGCTCCCTGACCACATGAAACTCATCGGATCTCTCACCAGCCCCTACGTTCGCAAGGTGCGCGTCGTGCTGGCCGAGAAGAAGCTCGACTACAACTTCGTGCTCGAAGACGTGTGGGGAAGCGACGCGATCCTGGCCTCCAATCCCCTCGGCAAGGTGCCCGTCCTCGTGATGGAAGGCGCCGAGGCCGTGTTCGATTCGCGCGTGATCGTCGAATACGTCGACACGCTGTCGCCGGTGGGCAAGCTGATCCCGGCGTCGGGCCGCGAGCGCGTCGAGGTGCGCACATGGGAAGCGCTGGCCGACGGCCTGCTCGATGCCTGCGTCGCCGCGCGCCTGGAGGCCACCTGGTCGGGCCGTACCGATGCGCAACGCAGCCCCGCGTGGATCGAGCGCCAGCAGCTGCGCATCGCCGCCACGCTGAAGTCGATCAGCCAGGGCCTGGGCGAGAAGTCCTACTGCGTCGGCACGCACTTCTCGCTCGCCGACATCGCCGTCGGCTGCGCGCTGGGCTACCTCGACTTCCGCTTCCCCGACAACACCTGGCGCACCGACTACCCCAACATCGTCCGCCTGGCCGACAAGCTGGCCGCGCGCCAGAGCTTCATCGACACGGCGCCACCGGCGGCCTGAGCTTCCGCGTGCACGAGACGAGGCGGCCGATGGCCGCTTTTTTTCGTCCTGCGGCCGCTACTTTTTCGGGGAGCGCGCCTGCGTGTGCACGCCGCTGGGCGAGGCGCTGCGAGAATGCTTCGAAACGACGGGGGAACAGCGGGATGGGAATCAGGAATTCGGCCCAGGCAGCCTGGCTGGGCGCGTGGCTGGCCGTCGCGGCCTGGCCGTCGTCCGGCGTCGCGCAGGAAGCCGCCGCGCACGCGAAGGCCAAAGGCGCCCACGCATCGGCCGCGGCGTCCTCGGCCAGCCCGGGGTTCACGATCGGACGCACGCCCGCCTGGGTGCAGCCGCTGGCCGTCGATCCGTCGACCCCGGTGCCCGTCGCGCCGTACCAGTACCTGGTCGCCGAGGAGCAGATCCGCGTGCAGCCGGGCGGCACCGAGCACTACTACCGCACGCTGCGCCAGGTCAACGACAGCTCGGCGCTCGCGCAAGGCGGCCAGATCGAGCTCGATTTCGATCCGGCCTACCAGCGGCTCGTGTTCCACAAGATCGAGATCGTGCGCGGCAACCAGCGCATCGACAAGCTCGACGCGAAGAAGATCCGCCTGCTGCAGCGCGAGCAGCAGCTGGAGCGCCAGGTCATCGACGGCCGCGTCACCGCGTCGATCGTGCTGGACGACCTGCGCGCCGGCGACCGCGTCGAATGGTCGGCCTCGGTCATCGGCGACAACCCCGTTTTCGGCGGCCGCTTCGTCGAGGTCAACTGGGACGGCTACGGCAACGCGCCGATCGGCACCTGGCGACTGCGCGTGCTCGCGCCGGCGGCGCGCGACATCCGCACGCGGGTGGGCGATCCGGCCACCACCACCGTCACGAGCAGCGTGCACGACGGCGTGCGCGAGACGCTGTTCAAGCGCGCCAGCGTGCCCCAGCTGCAGGCCGACGAACGCCTGCCGCCCGCGGAATTCCTCAAGTGGCAGGTCGAGTTGAGCGAATTCGCCGACTGGAAGGAAGTGGCGACGTGGGCCGCGCAGCTGTTCGCGCGCGCGATGCAGCCGAGCGAGGCGGTGGACGCGCAGGTCGCCGCGCTCGAGGCGAAGGCGCCGAGCCGCGACGCGCTGCTGCGCGCGACGCTCGATTTCGTGCAGCGCGACATCCGCTACTTCGGCACCGAGTCGGGCATCGATTCGCACCAGCCCGTCCTGGCCGACATCGTGCTGCGCCAGCGCTTCGGCGACTGCAAGGACAAGGTCGCGCTGCTCGCCGAGCTGCTCACGCGCATGGGCTTCGACGCGACGCCGGTGATCGTGTCGGCGCATTACCAGGCCGCGACCCGCGGGCGGCTGCCGAGCCCGCTCGCGTTCGACCACGCGATCGTGCGCGTGATGGTCGACGGCAAGCCCGTGTTCCTCGACGCGACGCGCTCGCAGCAGACCGGTGCCATCGCGTCGCGCGAGGCGCTGGATCTCGGCGCAGGCCTGCTGGCGCAGGACGGCACCGCCGACCTGACGACCCTGCCAGACAGCCGCGACACGGTGCACGTCGAGACCGTCGACACGTTCTCGTTTCCCAGGCTCGCCAACGAAGGCACGCTGACATCGGTCACGACGCTGCACGGCGATGCCGCCGAATGGTTCCGCAGCGGCTTCGCCAGCCAGCCGCGCTCCGACATCGAGCGGGTCGTCAGCGCCGACACCGTGCGCGCCTACCCGTCGCTCGTCGCGAACGGGCCGGTCGAATTCGAGACGATCACCGAGGACAACAGCGTCAGGGTGACCTCGCACTACCGCACGGGCGATTTCTGGACGCTGCCGGAACAGCGCGCGCTGGTCGGGCGCTTCGTGCTCTCGGGCCTGGCCGCGCCGCTGCGCCTGCCGGACCAGGCGACGCGCACGCAACCCTATCGCGTCGGGATCGGCCGTTACCTGCACAACGTCGTGTTCGAGTTCGGCGAGCCGTCCCCCGGCACGCCGCGCAATTCGCGCTTCGAGGAAACGAACCAGGTGTTCGACCTGCACATCCGCTTCGAGGCGCAGCCGTCGCGCAACGACGTGTTCGGCGAGCTGCACATCGTCAGCGACGTGATCCCGGCCGCGGACTGGCAGGCGCACCGCGACAAGATCAACAAGGTGGCCGCGCGCCTGGCGGGCACCGTCACGACCTCGCCGTTCTCGGTGGCCCAGTTCGACGCCTTCCAGCGCGAAGGCGACACGCTGATGACCCAGCTGCGCAAGGGCAACGTGAAGACGGTGACGCAGGTGCAGGCCACCTCGTACCTGCTGCTGCTGGCCTACGACAAGGAGCTCGCCTCCGATCGGCTGCCGACCAACCTGCGCGCCCAGGTGCTGCAGGCCAAGGGCGCGCACCTCGACTACCTCGGCCAGCTGCAGGACGCCAAGAGCGCCTTCGAGGCCTCGATCGTGCTCGATCCGACCAACGCCGAGACCCACGAAGCGCTGGGCATGAATGCCTGGTTCCGCGGCGACGACGACACCGCGCTGAAGGAGGCCGCGGAGTCGTCGCGCCTGGCGCCGTCGAAGACGTCCTTCAATTCCGTCCGCGGCTATGCGCACTTCTTCGACGGCAACCCGGCCGCGGCGCGCGACGACTTCCTCGCCGCGCTGAAGTCGCGCGAGGAGGTCGAGCGCAGCTACAGCGCCATCTGGCTCTACCTGGCGTCGCGCCGCGCCGGCGCCTCCGATGCCGACGTCGTGAAGGCGGTGAAGACGTACGAGCCGACCGGCAGCTACCCGGCCTGGCCGTTCAGCGTGCTGCAGCTGATGGAGGGGCGGATCGACATGGGCGCGGCGCTGGCCGCATCGCAGGAGAACGGCCAGCGCAGCGTGAGCCGCGAGTGCGAGCTGTACTTCTTCGCCGGCGAGAAAGCGGTGGCGGACGGCGACCTCGCGACGGCACGCAAGTACCTGCGCATGAGCGTGGCCACCGGCGTCACCGAGTTCACCGAATACGCCGCGGCCAGACGGGAACTGGCGCGCCTGGGCGAGCGCTGAGCGCCGGGCCGCGCGCGGCGTGGGTCAGAGCGCGAGGTCGAGCTCGTCCGGCGCCGCGATCGTGGGCAGCGGCACCTTGAGGCCGCCCGCCTGCCCCGGCGCGCTCGCCGCGGCGAAGCTGTCGGCGCGCGCGATCGGCCAGTAGACCTGGTAGACGTTGTGCGGCCAGTCGGTCTCGCCGCGCGCGGCCGCGAGCAGCGATCCGGGCGCGA
This sequence comes from uncultured beta proteobacterium, assembly GCA_903845345.1. Taxonomy (GTDB): domain Bacteria; phylum Pseudomonadota; class Gammaproteobacteria; order Burkholderiales; family Burkholderiaceae_C; genus Scleromatobacter. The sequence continues at coordinate 9,338 of CAIMXF010000024.1, read as the reverse complement.
TGAACTGCAGGTGGTTGGCGAGCAGCTTGACCTTGTCGCCCGCGACGCGACGCACGATGTGGTTGGCGGTGATCTGGTTGGGATGCCGCAGGCCGGCGGCCTGCACCAGTTCCTTCAGCGCCTCCAACGTGTGCAGGTGGAAGTTGTGCACGCGCTCGATCTTCGAGGGCACGACCAGCGCCTTCTGGCGCTGCGGATCCTGCGTGGCCACGCCCGTCGGGCAGTGGTCGGTGTGGCAGCTCTGAGACTGGATGCAGCCGAGCGCGAACATGAAGCCGCGCGCCGAATTGCACCAGTTGGCGCCCAGCGCCATCATGCGCGCGATGTCGAAGGCGCTGACGACCTTGCCGGCGCAGCCGATCTTGATCTTGTCGCGCAGGTTCAGGCCGACCAGCGTGTTGTGAACCAGCAGCAGGCCTTCCTGCAGCGGCGCGCCGACGTGGTCGGTGAACTCGAGCGGCGCGGCGCCGGTGCCGCCTTCGCCGCCGTCGACGACGATGAAATCGGGCAGCAGGCCCGTCTCCAGCATCGCCTTGGCGATCCCGAACCATTCCCAGGGATGGCCCACGCAGAACTTGAAGCCGACCGGCTTGCCGCCCGAGAGCTCGCGCAGCTTCGCGATGAACTCGAGCATCTCGATGGGCGTGGAGAACGCGCTGTGGCTGGCCGGCGAGATGCAGTCGACGCCTTGCTCGACGCCGCGCGCCTCGGCGATCTCCCGGGTGACCTTCGGGCCGGGCAGCACGCCGCCGTGCCCGGGCTTGGCGCCCTGGCTCAGCTTGATCTCGATCATCTTGACCTGCGGCTCGGTGGCGTGCTGCGCGAACAGCTCGGCGTTGAACGTGCCGTCCGGGTTGCGGCAGCCGAAGTAGCCCGAGGCCACTTCCCAGATCAGGTCGCCGCCCTGCGCGCGGTGGTGCACGCTGATCGAGCCCTCGCCGGTGTCGTGCGCGAAGTTGCCCCGGAGCGCGCCTCCGTTCAGCGCGCGGATCGCCGCGCCGCTGATCGCGCCGAAGCTCATCGCGCTGATGTTGAAGATGCTGGCTTCGTAGGGCTGCGCGCAGGTCGGGCCGATCGTCACGCGGAAGTCGTGCGACGCCAGCTGCGTGGGCTGCAGCGAATGGTTGATCCACTCGTAGCCTTCGGCCTGGACGTCGAGCTGCGTGCCCAGCGGGCGCTTGTCGGGATCGCCCTTGGCGCGCTGGTAGACGAGCGAGCGCTGCTGGCGCGAGAACGGCGCGGCCTCGTTGTCGCCCTCGATGAAGTACTGGCGCATTTCCGGGCGGATGAACTCGAACAGGAAGCGCAGGTGCCCGATGACCGGGTAGTTGCGCAGGATCGAGTGGCGGCGCTGGCGCACGTCGCGCAGGCCGACGACCACGCCGACCAGGCCCAGCACGGCCCAGAACCCGCCCGTGTGGACGACGACCTGCGTGAAGGCACCGACCAGCGCGACGACGGCGCAGGCGATCCACGTGATGTAGCGGATCGGGAAGAAGCGGTCGAGCGACAGCAGCCAGGTGGGCATGGGGATGTCTCGTGATCTTTGGAGTGCGCTCCGCCGCGCGGGAGGAGCCGGTCTCGGCATCATCGGCGCTTCGTCCGCCGAACTTGATGACGGCCCGACGCGCTCGGGCGCGGCTCGCGTGAACTCCGCACATGCGCGGCCGCGCCAACCGCAATGTAATCCCCGGCCGCGCGCGACGGCCCGGTAACTTCCCGGGCCCTCATGCGCGTGCGCAGGTCATTCGACGCCCGATTCCGACGAGTGCCACGCTCCCCAGATCAGGCTGACGCCGATGCCGGCGTCCTGCTTGCTGCGCACCAGCGGGCTGGCCTCGTTGGCCGCGCCGCGCACGGTCTCGACCTGCGCGAAGTACTGCAGCCGCAAGGTCGGGCCGATGCGATGGCGCAGGCTGGCGCTCAGGCGCGAGGCGACCAGGCCGGCGCTGGCGTCGTAGGCCGGCCGGTCCGGCGTGGCGTACGGCGCGTCGACGCCGTAGTACAGGTGGTTGAGCGTGCGGTCGCCGAACAGCGCGCTGGCCGACACCACCAGCGCGAAGCGCTCGCCCGTCCAGGCGGTGTGGGACAGGCGCGGCTCGAAGGTCCAGCCGCGATGGGCGAAGCTGTTGCTGACGTCGAACACCGCGCGCACCGGGATCTCCAGCTGCGTCCGGTGCGGATCGCTGCCGGCGTTGACCAGGTCGCCGAGGTTGACCTTGAGCGCCGGCCCGATCTCGATCAGCGTGCCGATGGACGGCATGCCTTCGCGCGCATGCACGCTGTTGGCCGACGAGCCGAACGCGCCCGAGCCGCTCAGGTCCCACTCGAAGCGCGGCGTGTGCAGCGCGCGCAGGCCGATGCCGTTGCCGTCGGCGCGGATCAGCGAGCCGCGGTAGATGCCGAACGGCAGCACGCGCAAGCGGGCGAAGTCCTGGTCGGAGCCCGGATAGGCCGGCTGGTAGGCAGCGATGCCGACGAGGCCGATCTCCCACAGCGGCAGCGGCTCCTTCGGCTTGGCGGAGTCCGTGCTGGGCAGGGCGTCGGCGGCGGTGTCCTGGGCCTGGACGCCGGCGACGAGCAGGGTGGTGAGCGCGGCGGCAGCGGCCAGCGTGCGGACGATGGGGGTCGGGATTCGGTTCAAGGCGGCCTTCCTGGAGTGGGTCAAACGCCGGCACGGGCGTGGGGCATCCGGCCGCGTCGCGGGCGGTGGACCCGGCCCACTATAATTAGCCCATAGCGCCGATTTGATTTCCGGCTTGCGGGCGCTCTACAAATATCGCTAAAGAGGGGCGCCCTGTCCGGTGTCCATGCGTTTCGCATTGCCGGCGTTCGTCTTCCAAGATGAGTTCATGAAGGGTGCCGAGATGGGTTCCGTCGGCCGTATCGAGCCGCAGGCGATGCACTTCGCCGAGCCGCTGCCGCTCACGAGCGGCAAGCAATTGACCGACTACACGCTGGTCTACGAGACCTACGGCACGCTCAACGCGGCGCGCGACAACGCCGTGCTCGTGTGCCACGCGCTGAACGCGAGCCACCACGTGGCGGGCGTCTCGCCGCAGGGCGACACCGGCTGGTGGGACAACCTCGTGGGGCCGGCCAAGCCGCTGGACACCGGGCGCTTCTTCGTCATCGGCATCAACAACCCGGGCTCGTGCTTCGGCTCGACCGGGCCCACCCACCGCAACCCCGACCCGGCCGCGGGCGGTCGCGTCTACGGGGCCGACTTCCCCGTCGTGACCGTGGAGGACTGGGTCGACGCGCAGGCGCGGCTCGTCGAGCGCCTGGGCATCGTCAAGCTCGCCGCGGTGCTCGGTGGCAGTCTCGGCGGCATGCAGGCGCTCGCGTGGACGCTGCGCTACCCCGAGCGCGTCGCGCATTGCGTGGCGGTGGCCACCGCGCCCAAGCTGTCGGCGCAGAACATCGCGTTCAACGAGGTGGCGCGGCGCGCCATCGTCACCGACCCCGACTTCCATGGCGGCCACTACACCGAGGCCGGCACGATCCCCAAGCGCGGCCTGCGCGTGGCCCGCATGCTCGGCCACATCACCTACCTGTCGGACGATTCGATGGAGGCCAAGTTCGGCCGCGCCACGCGATCGGAAAACGACCCGCTCGGCCCGCGCCACAACTATTCGACGCAGGACATCGAGTTCCAGGTCGAGAGCTACCTGCGCTACCAGGGCGACAAGTTCAGCGAGTACTTCGACGCCAACACCTACCTGCTGATCACCCGCGCGCTCGACTCCTTCGACCCCGCGCAAGGCCACGACGGCGACCTGTCCGCCGCGTTCGCCGCGGCGCGCGCCTGCCGCTTCCTCGTCGTCAGCTTCACCACCGACTGGCGCTTCGCGCCGCAGCGCTCGCGCGAGATCGTCAAGGCGCTGGTCGACAACCGCGCCGAGGTCGCGTACGCCGAGATCGACGCGCCGCACGGCCACGACGCGTTCCTGCTGGAAGACCCGCGCTATCACTCGGTGATGCGGGCGTACTTCGAACGCATCGCGCAGACGATCGGGACCACGCGGGACGAGCGACGGGCCGCGCCAAGCCGGCCCGCGGTCCCCTCGGGGGACGGAGCGCCGCACTCGGCGCGGGAGGGGCTGTCATCATGAGCGAAAGACGCGACCTCGACATCATCACCAGCCTGGTCCCGCGCGGCTCGCGCGTGCTCGACCTGGGCTGCGGCAACGGCGAGGTGCTGGACCACCTGACGAAGCACCACGGCTGCAGCGGCTACGGCATCGAGATCGCCGACGAGGGCGTGCTCGCGAGCACGCAGCGCGGCGTCAACGTGATCCAGCTCAACCTCGAGGAAGGGCTGGCGCTCTTCGACGACCACAGTTTCGACGTGGTGCTGCAGCTCGACACGCTCCAGCACCTGCGCAACACCGAGAAGATGCTGCGCGAGACGGCGCGCGTCGGGCGCATCGGCATCGTCAGCTTCCCGAATTTCGCCCACTGGCCCAACCGGCTGCACGTCGCGATGGGTCGGATGCCCGTCACGCGCGTGCTGCCCTACGAGTGGTACGACACGCCCAACATCCGCGTGACCACGCATGCCGACTTCGAGGTGCTGGCGCGCAAGAACGGGCTCGACATCCTGGAGTCGTTCGGCCTGCAGGCGGGACGCGTGGTGCGGCGCGCGCCGAACCTGATGGCCAGCGTGGCCGTGTTCAAGTTCCAGCGGGCATGACCCCCCCGTCGACGGCGTACCGTCGACAGCCTCCCGAAGGGTCCGGACCTGAGCGAAGGAGCGGCCGGGCACGGCGACCCCATGGGATCAGGTCGGAGTCGGCGTCGTCTTGCCCAGCTGCGAGAAGAACACGATCAGCACGATCGCGCCGACGAGCGGCACCAGGCCGATGGCCCACCACCACGGGCTGCGGTCGGTATCGCGCAGGCGCCGCGTGCCGACCGCGAAGTACGGCACCAGCATCGCGAGCGAGAACACGCCGGCCAGCGGCTCGTAGGCGATGCTCACCAGCGCCTCGATCACGATCACGAACAGCACGAACCACCAGAACTCGGAGCGCGTGGCGCAGCCGCTGAAGTCGGCGTACTTCTTCGTGACGCAGGTCTCGACGGCTTCCTGGATCTGCATGGCGCGCTCTCTCCCGTTTCGCGTGTTGGCTTGCCGGCATGGTAGCCGGGATGGCGGGGGCTGTGAACGCGGTGAGCGTCGCGCGGACGCGTCACGCCGGCGGCTCGTCGGAGACGGGCGGGTCGGCTGCAGGCTGTCCGGCCGGCGGGTCGCCGCGGCGTCGCCGGCGCACCGGCTGGCGCACCGGCCAGTGCCAGCGCGGGCAGCCGCAATCGTCCACGTCGCCGCAGTCGACGCAGGCCGCGAACTCCAGCGACTCGAACCCGCAGCCGTCGCAGTTCGAGCACGACGACGCGTCGATGCACGAGCCGTCGCACGGCAGGTCGCAGTCGACGAAACCGGCCTGCGCGCGGCGCGCGAGGAAGGGTTGCGCGCGGAACTCCTCGGCCACCAGGTGACACTGCTCCAGGCGCAGCCGCAGCACGCCCAGCCCGCGCCAGGCGCCGTAGCGCGAGATCGCGCGCAGGCCCAGCGTCGAACAGCTGCACGCGCCCATGTGGACGCGGTACGCGCACGCGAAGCCCTTGCGTGGCGACACGTGGCGCTTGTAGCCGCGGATCGCGGCCAGCAGGAGGTCGCGGGCGAGGGTCATGCGCGCAACACCTTCTCGAAGCAGACCGAGACATCGCTCCCGGCGTAGCGGCCATAGCCGTCGATCGGGCGATAGCCGTGGCGCGCGTAGAACGCGACGGCGCGCGCGTTGACGCGGCGCGTCGACAGGCGCAGCGCGACGTAGCCCCAGCGTGCCGCCTCGGCCTCGAGATGGCGCAGCACGGCGCTGCCGACCCCGCGCGTGCCGGGACGCGCGAACATGCGCTTGATCTCGGCGACGTCGGCGTCGATCGGACGCAGCGCGCCGCAGCCGAGCGCGCGCCCGTGCGCGTCGCGCGCGAGCGCGAAGCAGGCGCGCGGGCCGCGCACGTCGGACACCTCGAACGAGGCCTGCCCGCTGGCGCCGGTGATCGCGGTCAGCGCGGCCGAGAGCTCGGCCACCAGCGCGATCGCGTCGGCGCCGGCCGGATCCTCGGCGGATACGGCGATGGTCAGCGCAAGCGCCGCCACAGTGTCCTCGCGAGCTGGCACAGCAACAGGTAGCCGCCGAAATACATCAGGAGGACGACGAAGCCCGAGGTCATCAAGGCGTCGGTGACGCGCTGGGGCAGTTGCGCGACCAGGATCACCGGCCAGTTCAGCAGCACATAGCCCAGGCCGCGCGAGCGCTCGTCGACATAGCCCCATGCCATCGCGGCGCCCACGAGCGGCGAGGCCACGGCCAGTGCAGCGGACAGGAGGATGCTGGAACGGTTGGGGGCGAGCATGCGCCGCCATTTTGCACGGTCGGCCCGTGCGGGAGCACGCGTCCCGCGTGCCCCGGTTCCCGCAGGCGGCAACGACGCGTCGTGCGTCGGTGCCGCCCCGCGGGTCTTACTTGGTGACGGCTTGCGAAGCGGCCGTGGCCGACTTGTGCGCCGCGTGCTTGACGCTGCTGGCCGCCTTGTGCGCTTCCTTGGCGGTGCCGGTGGCGACTTCGGAAGCGACGTGCTCGGTGCCGGTGGCAGCGGCCGACGCGCCCTTGGCGATGGCGTGGCCGGTGGCCTTGGCGGCGTGCTTGACGGCGCTCGCGGCGCTGGCCGGAGCGGTCGCGCCGTCGGCGGCGGAAGCGATGGAGACGGCACCGATCAGGGCGGCGGCGATCGAGAGAGTGCGGAAGTTCATGATGGATTCCAGGATGTTCAGACCAACGTTCTTGGTGACTTGCGGCATGCCGTATCGACGGCACGCCAGCAATCAACGCGAAACGACGGCTCCCGGTTGACCGCTCGTTTGCAGCCGGACGTCGTCGTGGCCATCAGGGCGCGGTGAGGATGTCGATCAGGCGCTCGCGATGGTTCAGGAAGTCGCGCGTGATGCGGAAATGCTCGGTGTCCTCGTAGCGGATCGGCTGCAGGCCGGTCGGCCCGCAGTGCAGGATCAGCGCGTCCGGGTAGGCCATCAGGATCGGCGAATGCGTCGCGATGACGAACTGGGAGTCCTGCAGCACCAGCTCGTGGATGCGTGACAACGCCTCGATCTGGCGCGCCGGGGACAGCGCGGCTTCGGGTTCGTCGAGCAGGTAGAGGCCGTCGGGCTTGAAGCGGTTCTTCAGCAGTGCCATGAACGACTCGCCATGCGACTGCTCGTGCAGCGAACGTCCGCCGTAGAACTCGGTCACGCCCAACTCGTCGATCTGGGTCGCCACGTTGAACCAGCTCTCCGCGCGCAGGAAGAAGCCGTTGCGGTGGCGCCGGTAGCCCTTGGCGATGCGCAGGTACTCGTGCAGTTCGGAATGCGAGTCGCGCGTGCCGAAGTTGAAGTTGGCCGAACCGCCCTCCGGATTGAAGCCCAGCGCGATCGCGATCGCCTCCAGCAGCGTCGACTTGCCCGAGCCGTTCTCGCCGACCAGGAACGTCACCTTCGGGTGCAGGTCGATGAAATCGAGCGTGCGCACCACCGGCAGCGCGAACGGATAGCGATCGAAGCTGTCGACCTTGTCGCGCAGCAGCGTGACGCGGCCGGCGAACTGGGTCGGGACGATGCTCATGACTTCTTAAGGCTTGGCGATCTCGCCCAGCGGATCGAACGCCGCCGGCGTCTTCGCCTGCCACGCCGCGATCGCGCGCGTCATCTCGTCGACGTCGAACACCGCGCTCTGCAGCAGCGTCATCTGCGCCAGCGAATCGGCGGTGGAGTGATCGCGCGCGTGGTTCAGCGCCAGCTTGCTCGCGGCGATGGCCAGCGGGGACTTGGCCGCGATCGCCGCCGCCAGCTTGCGGGCGTGCGCGACCAGCGCGTCGCCGTCGGCCAGCACCGCGTTGACGAAGCCGGTGGCGAGCGCGCGCTCCGCGCCCAGGCGATCGCCCGTGAACGCAAGCTCGCGCGCGAGGCCCTGCGGCAGCAGGCGCTGCAGCCGCTGCAGCACGCCGAGGTCGGCGGCCATGCCGATGTGGATCTCCTGCACCGTGAAGAACGCGTCGGCGGTGCAGATACGCAAGTCGCACGCGGCCGCGAGATCGAGCGCGCCGCCGACGCAGGCGCCCTGCACCGCGCAGAGGGTGGGAAAGCGCGCGTCGTCGAGCGCGTCGAACGAGGCCATGAGGCGGCGCAGCTGCGTCTGGAACGCGAGGCGCTTGCGCGCGCTGCCGGTGTCGAGCATCGCCTGCATGGCGCCGTCGGGCGCGAAGGTGTCGAGCGCCATGCCGGCGCAGAAATGCCGCCCCTCGCCGCGCACGATCAGCACGCGCGTGGCGCCGGCATCGTCGAGCGCCTGCAGCGCGTCGCGCAGCGCCGGAAAGAACGCCGGCGCCATCGTGTTCATGCGCTCGGGGCGGTTGAGCACCAGCTCGGCGATGCCGGTGGCCGGGTCGGCGTCGATGCGGAAGAAATCGTTCATCGCGCGAATGATGGCACGCGGGCTCAGAAGCTGTGAATGAATCCGGCGCGCCCGAGCGGCGCGCCAAATCGGGTCTGATCAAGGCGCAAAGCACAGACGTGGCTCGGGCCACGGCGAGCATTTGCAACGCCGAGCAGGCCCGATTTGGCCTGCCGAGCGGGCGTGAGCGATTCGTTCACAGCTTCTCAGGCCGGCGCGACGTGGCGCACGCGCTTGCCGAACAGGCGGTTCGGGAAATCCTCGCCCTCGATCGTGTACACGGTGGCGCCGAGCTCCTCGTAGCCGCAGCGCGGATAGAACTGCAGCGCGCGCACGTTGCCTTCCCAGGCCTGCAGCCACAGCATGTCGGCGCCGAGTGCGGCGGCGGACTTCTCGGCATGGCGCAACAGGTCGCGGCCGATGCCGCGGCCGGAGAAGGGCTCCTGCACGTAGAGCCGCTGCAACTCGGAGGCCGCGGCGAACGGCAGCTGCGGGTTGGCCACGCCGTTGGCGACCTGCGAGAAGCCGACCAGGTGGCCCGCGCATTCGGCCACGAGGATCGTCACGCCGGCGTCGGCCAGCAGCGCCTCGTAGACCGCGACGGAGTGCAGCGCCAGCGCCTCGCGCGCGACCGCCGGACGGATGCCTTGCGTGGCGTAGGTGTCGAGAAAGACCTGCGTCGACAGCACGCCCAGGCACCGCGCGTCGTCGGGGCGGGCGGCGCGGAAGGCGACCGCGTCTGGTGGGGAAATGGTCATCGGGTCTCCATGGTAGGTCGTCGTGATCGAAAGGGCGGCGGCTTGCCGTTCCGGCGCGCAGCATAGC
>CAIMXF010000023.1 GCA_903845345.1 uncultured beta proteobacterium | reverse complement strand
GCTTGCCGGCGCGCGCATACAGGTCGAGGAAGAACTCGCCCACCAGCGTGCCGTTGCGCTCGATGCGGTGGAAGCCGACGCTCTCGTGCCATGCATGCGCGGTCGATGCGACGATCTTCACCTCGAACAGGGTCTCGATGATGCGGAACAGGCCTTCCAGCACGCGCGGCAGCGTGAAGTACTGTCGCACCTCCTCGTCGCTGAACGCGTAGCGGGCTTCCTTCAGGCGCTCGCTGGCGAACGGGACGTCCCAGGCCTGGAGATCGGCCAGGCCCAGCTCGCGGGCCGCGAACTCACGCAGTTCGGCCAGGTCGGCGGCGGCGCTCGGGCGCGCGCGATGGCCCAGGTCGCGCAGGAAGGCCACGACCTCCTGCGGCGAGCCGGCCATCTTGGGCACCAGCGACAGCTCGGCGAAGTTGCGATAGCCCAGCAGCTCGGCCTCTTCCTGGCGCAGCTGCAGCAGTTCGCGGATGACCGGCGTGTTGTCTCGATCCGCCGGCCCGGCCTCGCTCGCACGGGTGACGTAGGCCGTGTAGAGCGTCTCGCGCAGCGCGCGGTTGCGTCCCATCTGCATCACCGGCAGGTAGCTGGGAAAGTGCAGCGTGAGCTTGCAGCCCTCGCGGCCATCGGCCTCGGCCGCCGTGCGCGCCACCGCGATCGCGTCCGCGGGCGCGCCGGCGAGGTCGGTCTCGGGCACGTAGAGCGCGTAGCCGTCGGTGGCGTCGAGCACGTGCTCCGAGAACTGGCGCGACAGCTCCGCCAGCCGCTCCTGGATCGCCGCGTAGCGTGCCTTCTCGGGGCCGCGCAGGTCGGCGCCGCCCAGCTTGAAGTCGCGCAGCCAGTTCGACAAGGCCTTGCGCCGCACCGGGCTCAGGCGCGCCGCGTCGGCGCCCGCGGCCACTGCGCGGTACTTCGCGTAGAGCCGTTCGTCAGAGCCCTGGCGCGTGAAGAACTCGGTGATGCGCGGCAGGTTCTCGGCGTGCACGGCGCGCAGCTCGGGGGTGTCGGCCACGCCGGTGAGGTGTTCGACCGCCCGCCATGCGCGCGACAGCCGCTCGGTGGCGACGGCGAAGACGGCAGACATCGCGTCGAAGTCGGGCGGCACGTCGGGGCCGACCACGCGTTCGAGCGCCGCGTCGGCCTCGGCCAGCAGCACGTCCATCGCCGGCGTGACGTGCTCGGGCAGGATCTCGTCGAAGGCGACCAGTTCGCCGGTCTGCAGCAGGGGATTCTTCATGGCGGGGGTCGACTGGGCGTGGACAAGCAGCGGGCTGGCCGGCGGTTCAGCCGGCGACGCGCTCCGCGGATTCGATGGTGTTCATGAGAAGCATCGTAATCGTCATCGGACCGACACCGCCCGGCACGGGGGTGATAAACGAGGCAATCGGCGCGACGCTGGCGAAATCGACGTCGCCGCACAGCTTGCCTTCGTCGTTGCGGTTGATGCCCACGTCGATGACGATCGCGCCCGGCTTGACCATGTCGCCGCGCAGCGTGTCGCGGCGGCCGGTGGCCACGACGACGATGTCGGCCTGTCGCGTGTGCGCGCCGATGTCGGTCGTCGCGCTGTGGCAGATGGTGACGGTGGCGTTGGCCTGCAGCAGCAGCAGCGCCATCGGCTTGCCGACGGTGTTGCTGCGGCCGATGACGACCGCGTGCCGGCCCTTGACGGGCACGCCGGTGCTCTCGATCAGCTTCATGCAGCCGTAGGGCGTGCACGGGCGGAAGCCCGGCAGGCCGGCCATCAGGTCGCCCGCGCTCTGCACCGAGTAGCCGTCGACGTCCTTGGCGGTGGAGATGCGCTCGATCACCTTCTGCGGGTCGATGTGCTTCGGAAGCGGCATCTGCACCAGGATGCCGTGGATCGTCGGATCGGCGTTGAGCGCGTCGAGGCGGGCCAGCAGGTCGGCCTCGGGCAGCGTCGCGTCGTACTTCTCGAGCACCGAGTGCACGCCGGCGTCGGCGCAGGCCTTGACCTTGTTCTTCACGTAGGTGGCCGAGGCCGGATCCTCGCCGACCAGGATCACGGCCAGCCCGGGCTGGTGGCCGCGGGCGGTCAGGGCGGCGGCGCGTTGCGCGACTTCCTCGCGGATCTTGCGTGACAGCGCGACGCCGTCGATCAGTTGTGCGGTCATGGGCGTGTTCCTTTGAGTCTGATGTGAGGGCGTGGCGCGGAAACGAAAAGAGGCCGCTGAAATCTCAGCGGCCTCTTCCTGGTTCGACGGGGTCAGGCGGTCTTGTTCGCAGGCGCGCCCAACGCGATCTTCAGGAGATCGGCCACCGTGTTGGCGTTCAGCTTCTCCATGATGTTGGCGCGGTGCGCCTCCACCGTCTTGATGCTGATGCCGAGATCGTCGGCGATCTGCTTGTTGAGGCGGCCGGCGACGATGCGTTCGAGCACCTGGGCCTCGCGCGTGGTCAGGCGCTGCAGCAGCGCGTCGCGGCTGGCCTGTTCCTGGTGCTGCGAGAACGCGGAGCGCGCCTGGTCGAGCATGCGCTCCACGAGCGAGACGAGGTCGTCTTCCTTGAACGGCTTCTCGATGAAATCCATCGCGCCCTTCTTCATCGTCGACACCGCCATCGGCACGTCGCCGTGGCCGGTGACGAACACGATGGGCAGCGGGCTCTTGCGTTCGATCAGGCGATCCTGCAGCTCGAGGCCGTTCATGCCGTCCATGCGGATGTCGCAGATGACGCAGGCGACCTCGCGCGGATCGAAGCGCGACAGGAACGACTCGGCGGAGTCGAAGCACTTGACGCGGTAGTCCTTGCCCTCGAGCAACCACTGCAGCGAATCGCGAACCGCCTCGTCATCGTCGACGACGTAGACGGTACCTTTCTTGGGGATCAGGCTCATTCAGCAAAACTCCGTGCTTCGCACATCAGCTCATTCGTTGCCGTTCGCATCCCGTTCGACACTCGCCTCGAACGTGCTCGGCGCGTTCGCGGAATCGACCCGTTGCGTTGTCTCGACCGGGAGGGTGAAGGAGAAACTGCACCCCACCACCAGCGTGCCATTGTAGAGGTTCTGGGCGCGTATCCGGCCCCGGTGCGACTCGATGATGGAGCGGCACAACGACAGTCCGATGCCCATTCCTTCCACCTTTGTCGAGAAAAATGCTTCGTAGAGGCGATTGAGCACGTCCTCCTTGAGGCCCGGGCCCTTGTCGTTGACGCTGAATTCGATCACGCCGCCCTCGTCGGGCGTGTAGCGCGGCACCACGCGCAGCTCGATGTGGCGGCGCAGCAAGGGCAACTGCGCGCCGTCGATCGCCTCGGCCGCGTTCTTGAGCAGGTTGAGCAGCACCTGCTCGATGAGGATCGGATCGACCAGCAGCGGCGGCAGGCGCTGCGCGACGTAGACCTGGATGCCCACGTTGCGCCGGCGCAGCTCGATGCTCGCGAGCTCGACCGCATCGTCGACCATCTCGCGCGCCTGCGCTACCTGGCGCTGCGGCTCGCGGCGTTTCACGAAGTTGCGGATGCGGTGGATGATGTGGCCCGCGCGCTCGGCCTGCTTGGCCGTCTTCTGCAGCGCGGCGATCAGGTCTTCCTGGCCGATCGACTCGTTGCGCACGCGCGAGACCATGCCGCTGCAATAGTTCGAGATCGCCGTCAGCGGCTGGTTCAGCTCGTGGGCCACCGACGACGCCATCTCGCCCACGGCGATGAGCCGGCTCGTGAAGTGCGCGCGGTCGGCCTGCTGCTGCGCCAGCTGCTCGGCGCGCAGGCGGGCGGTGATGTCTGTCGCGATCAGCATCTGCGCGAGGCGGCCGTCGGTCCATTGCAGGTAGCGCGCGCGCACGTCGAACCACTTGTCGAGCGACTCCACGAACACCTCGCGCGGCGAGGTGCCGGCCTCGGTGAGCTCGTTCTGCGGCAGTCCGCTGTAGCCGTCGACGCCGTCCTCGATGTCGAGGTCGGGCGGCGGCACCTTGGCGTCGATGCCGCCGGCCAGCACCGCGTGGATGTGGGCGTCGGAGCCGAACCACAGCCGGTACGACCGGTTGGCGAACAGCAACTGGCCCTGCTGCACCGACAGCACCGACACCGCCGCGTCGAGTCCTTCCAGCACCGTCGTGAAGCGTTCGTGCGAGGCCGACAGCTGGTCGCGCACGCGCTTGGCCTCGGTGATGTTGGTGACCGAGGTCATCCAGCCGGTCTGCACGCCCTTGGCGTCGATCAGCGGCGAGACGTACATGCGCGCGTCGAAGATCGAGCCGTCCTTGCGCATGATCTTCACCTCGATGCCGCCGGCCGGGCTGCGGCCCTGCAGCTCCTGTTGCAGCAGGCGCGCGTTCTCCTCGATGCGGTCGTGCGGCCAGTGCGGGAAGGGCGGCAGCTTGCCGACGAGCTCGTTGTCGGAGAAGCCCGTCATCGCGCAGAAGGCCGGGTTGACGTAGGTGATGCGGCCTTCCATGTCCATCGCGCGCATGCCCGTGAGCATGGAGTTCTCCATCGCGCGGCGGAAGTTGGTCTCGTGCACCAGCGCGCCCTGGATCTGCGCGCGCCGGCGCACGTGCCGCCAGGTGCCCAGCAGCATCCACACGGTCAGGCCCGACAGCGCCAGCACCATCCAGAACAGCGAGTTGGAGATCAGGCCGATCGACGTGCGGTAGCCGAGCCCGCGCAGGATCAGCCCGTTGGAGGCCGGCGCCAGCGGCGCCTCGAACGCGATCGACGGCACCGCCGACGGCCGCCCCGGCATCGACGTGATGGTGCTGGCGAGCAGTTCCTCGTGCTCGTCGAGCACCTCGATCGCGCGCCGCTTGGTCACCTCCTCGGGCACCGCATGGCGCAGCAGCGCCTCGATCGAGTATTCCGCCACCAGCGTGCCGACGAACGCGGTGTGCGAGACCAGCGGGATCTGCACCTGGAACACCGCGGTGCCGTCGACGTCGATGAAGGGCTTCGAGAACTGCGGCACGTGCGTGTTGCGCGCGGCCGTGAACGCCGCCTCGGACGCCGTGTTCGCGCCCTGGTGCGGCAGCGACGGATCCTCCGAGCTGTTGCGCAGGCTGGCCGCGCCGCGGAAGATCGAGCCGAGGAAGGTGGCGCGCGGCGTGCGGTCGGCGTTGAGCCAGATCACCTGCGTGAGCTCGGGCCGGGCCGGCGCGAAGCTGGCGGTCTGCGTGAAGAAGCTGTCGGTGTCGACGTCGTGCGTGACGATGTCGCGCGTCAGGCGCACCATCAGTTCCTGGTCCTCGCTGAGGCGGGAGCGGATCTGCTGCTGCGCCACTTCGGTGTCGCGGCGCACGGCGTCGGTGGCGCGCTCGATTTCCTCGTTGCGCAGCGTCCAGAAGGCGGCCACGATGGCCGCGAGGAACAGCAGCACCGAGACGAGCGGGCCCAGCGTGGCGAAACGGTCCTGGCGCGAGGGCGACTGGCTGCGCCACCAGCCCCCGAAGACGCGCTGCGTCCATGACGGTGAGGGGGTAGCGCCGGACTCGGAAGCGGATTGCATCCGGGCATTATCGAGTTAGCCGGCGGTGGCCTTCCGCGCGTTGCCGGGCAATTTACCCATGCTGCGCCGCAGCGAGATATCACTATATGAAATCGACTGTCGCTATTTGAAATCACCTGGGAGTTGTGCGAAACTCCGCCGGTTTGTGATTTAGACCACCCGCTCTACAAAGATCAGGAGACAGGCATGTCCGCGATTCCCAGTTCCTTTTCCGGCGCCGCCGCCAACGACGCCGACGCGCAGGAAACCCGCGAATGGACCGACGCCCTGTCGGCCGTCATCGCCGTCGAAGGCCGCGAGCGCGGCCACTTCCTGATCGAACAGCTGCTGGACCATGCGCGCCAGCAGGGCATCGACCTGCCCTTCTCCGCGAACACCGCCTACGTCAACACCATCGCCCCGCAGGACGAGGCGCAGTTCCCCGGCAACGTCGACATCGAGGAACGCCTGCGCGCCTACATGCGATGGAACGCGATGGCGATGGTCGTCAAGGCCAACCGCCTGCATCCGGCCGACGGCGGCGACCTCGGCGGCCACCTGTCCTCGTTTGCCTCGCTGGCCACGATGCTGGGCTGCGGCTTCAACCACTTCTGGCACGGCGCCGACGGCGAGCACGGCGGCGACCTGCTCTACATCCAGGGCCACTCGTCGCCGGGCATCTACGCCCGCGCCTTCCTCGAGGGCCGCATCACCGAGGAACAACTGCTGAACTTCCGCCAGGAAGTGGACGGCAAGGGGCTGTCGAGCTATCCGCACCCGAAGCTGATGCCCAACTTCTGGCAGTTCCCGACCGTGTCGATGGGTCTCGGCCCGCTGATGGCGATCTACCAGGCGCGCTTCCTGAAGTACCTGCACGCCCGCGGCATCGCCGACACCAGCAAGCGCAAGGTGTGGGTGTTCTGCGGCGACGGCGAGATGGACGAGCCCGAGTCGCTCGGGGCGATCGGCCTGGCCGCGCGCGAGAAGCTCGACAACCTGATCTTCGTCGTCAACTGCAACCTGCAGCGACTCGACGGCCCGGTGCGCGGCAACGGCAAGATCGTGCAGGAGCTCGAAGGCGAGTTCCACGGCGCCGGCTGGAACGTGATCAAGCTGCTGTGGGGCAGCTACTGGGATCCGCTGCTCGCCCGCGACAAGGACGGCGCGCTGCGCAAGCTGATGATGGACACCCTCGACGGCGACTACCAGGCCTACAAGTCCAACGACGGTGCGTTCGTGCGCAAGAACTTCTTCGGCCGTAATCCGAAGACGCTCGAGATGGTGGCCAAGATGAGCGACGAGGACATCTGGCGCCTGCAGCGCGGCGGCCACGATCCGCAGAAGGTCTACGCGGCCTACGACAGGGCGGTCAAGACCGTCGGCCAGCCGACCGTGCTGCTGATCAAGACAGTCAAGGGCTACGGCATGGGCAAGAGCGGCGAGGGCAAGAACACCGCGCACCAGACCAAGAAGCTCACCGACGAGGACATCAAGACCTTCCGCGACCGCTTCGACATCCCGATCCCCGACGACAAGCTCGCCGACATCCCGTTCTTCAAGCCCGAGGACCACACGCCCGAGATGAAGTACCTGCACGCGCGCCGCAAGGCGCTCGACGGCTACCTCCCGTCGCGCCGTGCTCGGGCCGACGAACAGCTGGCCGTGCCGGAGCTGTCCGCGTTCCAGGCGGTGCTCGATCCGACGGCCGAAGGCCGCGAGATCTCCACCACGCAGGCCTACGTGCGCTTCCTGACCGCGCTGCTGCGCGACAAGCAGATCGGCCCGCGCGTGGTGCCCATCCTCGTCGACGAGGCGCGCACCTTCGGCATGGAGGGCCTGTTCCGCCAGATCGGCATCTACAACCCCGCGGGGCAGAACTACACGCCGGTCGACAAGGACCAGGTGATGTACTACCGCGAGGCCAAGGACGGCCAGATCCTGCAGGAAGGCATCAACGAGCCGGGCGGCATGTCCAGCTGGATCGCGGCGGCGACGTCGTACTCCACGAACAACCGCATCATGGTGCCGTTCTACGTGTACTACTCGATGTTCGGCTTCCAGCGCATCGGCGACCTGGCCTGGGCGGCGGGCGACATGCAGGCGCGCGGCTTCCTGCTGGGGGGCACCTCGGGCCGCACCACGCTCAACGGCGAAGGCCTGCAGCACGAGGACGGCCACAGCCACATCCTGGCCGGCACGATCCCCAACTGCGTCAGCTACGACCCGACCTTTGCGCACGAAGTGGCGGTGATCATGCAGCACGGCCTCAAGCGCATGGTGGAACGCCAGGAGAACGTGTACTTCTACATCACGCTGCTCAACGAGAACTACGCGATGCCGGGCCTGCAGGCCGGCACCGAGGAACAGATCATCAAGGGCATGTACCTGCTGCAGCCCGCGGCGTCGAACAAGCTCGCGGTCAACCTGCTCGGCTCGGGCACGATCCTGCGCGAGTCTATGGCCGCCAAGGAACTGCTCGAGGCCGACTGGGGTGTCGGCGCCAACGTGTGGAGCTGCCCGAGCTTCAACGAGCTGGCGCGCGACGGCATGGCCGCCGAGCGCCACAACCTGCTGCATCCCACCGACGCGCCGGTGCAGTCGTTCGTCGAGAAGCAGCTGAGCGCCCACGACGGCCCGGTCGTGGCGTCGACCGACTACATCAAGAGCTACGCCGAGCAGATCCGCGCCTTCATCCCGCGCGGCCGCGCCTACAAGGTGCTGGGCACCGACGGCTACGGCCGCTCCGACTTCCGCAGCAAGCTGCGCGAGCACTTCGAGATCAACCGCCACTACATCGTGGTGGCGTCGCTGAAGGCGCTGGCCGACGAAGGCAAGCTGCCGCTGGCCAAGGTGGCCGAGGCCATCAAGAAGTACGGCATCGACGCCGACAAGACCAATCCGCTGAACGCCTGAGTTCGCACCCACAACAATCCACGACGGAGACGAACAAATGGCATTGGTCGAAGTGAAGGTGCCGGACATCGGCGACTTCAAGGACGTGCAGATCATCGAGCTGCTGGTCAAGCCCGGCGACACCATCAAGGCGGAGCAGAGCCTGGTCACGGTCGAGAGCGACAAGGCGTCGATGGAGATCCCGTCGTCGACGGCTGGCGTCGTCAGGGAGCTGAAGGTCGCGATCGGCGACAAGATCAACGAAGGCAGCGTGCTGTTGATGCTCGAGACGGCCGCCGCCGCGGCCCCCGCGCCGGCACCGGCCGCCGCCGCCACGCCCATGGTCG
>CAIMXF010000022.1 GCA_903845345.1 uncultured beta proteobacterium | reverse complement strand
CGGGCTCGGTCAAGGCGCGCAAGGCGGCGCGGCATGCGACGTCCGACTGGATGGAGATCGAGAAGCAGCGCGGCATCTCGGTGGCGTCGTCGGTGATGCAGATGGAATACCGCGACTGCGTCATCAACCTGCTCGATACCCCGGGCCACCAGGACTTCTCCGAAGACACCTACCGCGTGCTGACCGCCGTCGACGCCGCGCTGATGGTGATCGACGCGGCCAACGGCGTCGAGCCGCAGACGCGCCGCCTGCTGCAGGTCTGCCGCGCCCGCAACACGCCCATCCTCACCTTCGTCAACAAGATGGACCGCGAGGTGCAGGAACCGCTGGCGCTGATGGACGAGATCGAGCGCGAGCTGGGCATGAGCGTGGTGCCGTTCACCTGGCCGGTGGGCATGGGCAAGCTGTTCGGCGGCGTGGTCGACCTGCGCAAGAAGCAGATGCGCGTGTTCTCGCCGGGCGAGGATCGCGTGGGCGGCGACGAGGAAGTCGTCACCGACCTGGCCGCGCCTGAGAACGCCGCGCGCTTCGGCATGGGCTGGGAACAGTCGCAGAGCGAGATAGAGCTGCTGGGCGCCGCGGCGCCCGAGTTCGACGAGGAGGCCTTCCTCGAAGGCCGCCAGACGCCGATGTTCTTCGGCTCGGCCATCAACAACTTCGGCGTGCAGGAGATCCTCGACGCGCTCGTGAGCCTGGCGCCGTCGCCCGGCCCGCGGCCGGCGATGCAGCGCGAGGTCAAGCCCGACGAGCCGAAGTTCACCGGCGTCGTGTTCAAGATCCAGGCCAACATGGATCCGTCGCACCGCGACCGCATCGCGTTCCTGCGCGTGGCCTCGGGCCATTTCGAGCGCGGCATGCGGCTGAAGGTCGTTCGCTCCGGCAAGGAGCTGCGGCCGAACACGGTGGTGTCGTTCCTGTCGCAGCGCCGGGAACTGCTGGACGAGGCCTTCGCCGGCGACATCATCGGCATCCCGAACCACGGCGTGCTGCAGCTGGGCGACACGCTCACCGAAGGCGAGCAGCTGCAGTTCACCGGCCTGCCGTTCTTCGCGCCTGAGCTGTTCCGCACGGTCGAAGTGGCCGATCCGCTCAAGACCAAGCAGTTGCGCGCCGGCCTCACGCAGCTGGGCGAGGAAGGTGCGATCCAGGTGTTCCGGCCGGTACTGGGGACGGTATTGCTGCTGGGCGCGGTCGGCCAGCTGCAGTTCGAGGTCGTCGCCCACCGCCTCGAGCACGAGTACGGCGTGCGCGCGCGCATCCAGCCCGCGCGCTACGCGCTCGCGCGCTGGGTCACGTGCGATCCGGACGACGGCGGCGACAAGGAGCTGCAGCGCTTCATCGACAACAACGCGCACCGTATCGCCTACGACGCCGTCAACGCGCCGGCCATCCTGGTCGAGTACTCGCCCGAGCTGCGGGCGGTCGAGGCGAACTGGCCCAAGATCAAGTTCCACGCGCTGCGCGAGCACGCCGGGCTGATCTTCCAGAAGCGCATGGACGACTGAGGGAACCTTGTCCGGTGCGCCGCGTCCATCCCTGCCTCGTCACCCGCCCTGCGCCATGAACAAGTTTCCGCTGATCTCCCTTGCCGCGGCCGCGGTGCTGGCGCTGGCGCCGTTCGACGCCAGCGCCGCGCAATGGGCCGGCGTCGCCCAGCGCCAGGGTGCGCCCGTCACGCTCGACACGTTGCAGCAGTCGCGCTGGATCGCCGACGGCCGCGACGACGCGCCGCGCAAGGTCTACGTGTTCCTCGACGCGAACTGCATCTACTGCGCCAAGTTCTGGGCCGATGCGCGTCCGTGGGTCGACAGCGGCAAGGTGCAGCTGCGCTACCTGATGGTGGCCGTCATCGCGCCCACCAGCGCGGGCAAGGCTGCGACGCTGCTGGCCGATCCCGATCCCGCCAGGCGCCTCGCCGCCTACGAACGATCGCATGCCTTCGGCGTGGCGCGCATGCTGCAGGGCGGTCCGCACGCGTCGATGGAGGACGCGAACCTCGCGCCGACGCCGGTCTCCGAGGACGTCGCGCGCTTCCTCCAGGCCAACGAAGGACTGATGACCGCGCTCAACCTGCGCGGCACGCCGGGCATCGTGTTCCGCGGTCTGGACGGCCGACTCGTCGCGATCGGCGGCATGCCGCGCGCCGGCCTCGAGAGCGTCTTCGGCGCGCGCTGACGGCGTCGCGCGGTGGCCGAGCTGCGCGCGGGACCGGGCGACAATGCCGCCATGTCCTCGAGCCGCGTCGCCCCCTACCTCGACCTGATCCGCTGGAACCGGCCCGCCGGCTGGCTGCTGCTGCTGTGGCCCACGCTGGCCGCGCTGTGGATCGCGTGCGACGGGTTTCCCGGCTGGCACCTGCTGGCGGTGTTCACGCTCGGCACGATCCTGATGCGCAGCGCGGGCTGTTGCATCAACGACGTGGCCGACCGCGAGTTCGACAGGCACGTCAAGCGCACCGCCCAGCGGCCCGTGACCAGCGGCGCGATCTCGGCGAAGGCCGCGCTGGCGTTCGGTGCGCTGCTGGCGCTGCTCGCGTTCGGTCTCGTGCTGACCACCAATCCACCGACGATCCTGATGTCGTTCCCCGCGCTCGCGGTGACGATCTTCTATCCGTACACCAAGCGCTTCTTCTCGATGCCGCAGGCCGTGCTGGGCGTCGCGTTCAGCTTCGGCATCCCGATGGCGTTCGCCGCCGCGACCGGCGGCCGCGACTGGTCGCTCGCCGCCATTCCCGCCGCCGTGCCCGCGCTCGCGTGGTGGCTGCTGGTGGGCAACCTTTTCTGGGTGCTGGCCTACGACACCGAGTACGCGATGGTCGACCGCGACGACGACCTGAAGATCGGCATGCGCACCTCGGCGATCACGCTGGGCCGCTTCGACGTCGCCGGCGTGATGGCCTTCTACGCGATCTACCTGCTGTCGTGGCTGTACCTCGGCCTGAAGCTGGGCCTGGGGCCGATCTACGCGGTGGGCATCGTCGCCGCCGGCCTGCAGGCGGCGTGGCACTTCACGCTGATCTGGGGCCGCACGCGCGACGGCTGCTTCCGCGCATTCCGCGCCAACCACTGGGTCGGTGCGGCGGTGTTCGTCGGCGTGGTGCTGTCGTACCAGAAGGTCTGGTCGCTGGCCTGAAGCTCAGCCGCCGAACTCGTCGCCGAGTTCCTTCGCGCGCGCCTGCGCCGCGCGCACCGCCGCGACGATCGCGGGCTTGACGCCGGCCGCGTCCATCGCGGCGATCGCGGCGTGGGTGGTGCCGCCCTTGGACGTCACGCGCGAGCGCAGCGTCTCGGGCGACTCGTCGCTCGCATGGGCGAGCGATGTCGCGCCACTGAACGTGGCCAGCGCCAGCCGACGACCCTGCCCGGCGCTCAGGCCCATCTCGGCCGCCGCCTGCATCATCGCCTCGAGGAAGAAGAACACGTAGGCCGGGCCGGAGCCGGACAGCGCGGTGACGGCGTCGAGGTCGCTCTCCTGCGCCACCCACAGCGTCTGGCCGGTGGGCGCCAGCACGCGTTCGATCGCGGCGCGATCGTCGGCGGTGACCGCCGCGCGCGCGAACAGCCCGGCGATGCCCTCGCCGATCAGCGCCGGCGTGTTGGGCATCGCGCGCACCACGCGTTCGCTGCCGGTCGCGCGCGCGACCGTGTCGCTGCGGATGCCGGCCATCACCGACAGGTGCAGCGCGCCGCCGACGAACGCGGCGCACGGCGCGGCGGCCTCGGCGAACACCTGCGGCTTGACGGCCCATACGACGATGTCCGCGCCCGCCAGCGCGGCGCCGCCGGCGGCTTCCACGCGGACGGCGAATTTCTCACGGACGATGTCCGCCTGTGCCGAGGCCGGCTCGACCACCAAGACGCGGCTCGCCGGGTGCCCGGCATTGATCAGTCCGCCGAGGATGGCGCTGGCCATGTTGCCGCCGCCGACGAAGGCCAGCAGCGGGGCAGCCGAGGCGGCGGAAGGCCCCGAGGCTGGCGCGGATTGGGGCGTCGAGTTCATCATTCGAGCGAGTGTAGAGCCGACCTGCGTTGTCGCCGGCATGAAACCGAAGCGCAGGCGTCATGCAAAAGTTGCATGGGCCTCGGTGACTAATTCGGCGCGGTCCGGCCTACAGTGCGGCCACTCCCGGCACGGGCTCGTTTCCGATCGAGACCGCCCGCGCCCAAGGATCTTGCGGGGTCGCCGCTCACGAGGCCCGAGCGACCCGCGAACCTCAATCAGACACAAGGAAATTCGTCATGAGCAATCTGTCGTACGTCTCGCCGACCAGTGACAGCCCCTGGGGCACGTACCTGTCGCAGGTCGATCGCGTGGTGCCCTATCTCGGCAACCAGGCGCGCTGGGTCGAGACGCTCAAGCGCCCGAAGCGCGCGCTGATCGTCGACGTGCCCATCGAGCTCGACAACGGCACCGTCGCCCATTTCGAAGGCTTTCGCGTGCAGCACAACATGTCGCCCGGCCCGGGCAAGCGCGCCGTGCGCTCCCACCCGGACGACACTCTGCAAGAAGTGATGGCCCTGTCGGCCTGGATGACGG
>CAIMXF010000021.1 GCA_903845345.1 uncultured beta proteobacterium | reverse complement strand
GGGCCGACTGTAGCCGCAGCCCGTTGGCCGCGCCTGCGGCGACACCCTCGATTTGGCCGCGATCAGCGGACGACGGTGGGCGGTCCTGCGATCTGCGTGCGCTGCATCCACGCGAACATCGATTCGACGGTGACCGTCTCGATGTGGTCGCTGAAGCGCTTCGAGTTCGGGTGGTCGTCGAACGCGACATTGGCGCGCGTGATGCGGCCGCCCAGGCGTGTCAGTGCGTCGATGTGCAGCACGCTCGGCTGGTAGTCGTGCAGTTGCAGCCAGGCCTGCGCACGCTCGCGCGTGCTGGCGGCCGGGTCGAGCGATCCTGCGAGCGTCTCGAGCGCCCATTGGTTGCTTTGCTGGTATCTGGTCGACCACGGATACGCGACGACGCTGTAGGCCGGCGTGTGCCACTGGACCAGGCGCTGGTCGTTGGTCAGCACCTGGATCAATGCGGCCTGCACCTCGGGCGCGGGCACGACATAGGCGGCTTCGTAGCGGAACGGGGTGTCGAGGAAGAACTCAGCCAGGCCCTGGCGGAACACGGCGGCCTCGGCGGTTCCGCACTGGTTCAGCTTGTGCGCGATGCGCCAGGTGCCGCGCGGCGGACGCGGCAGGCCGTCGACCATCGCAGCCGCGGTGGCGCCCAGCGTGGCGGAGCGGTCGCCCGGCAGGACCTGCTCTGGCATCTGCTCGCGGTACGCGAATGCCAGGTGCGACCATTGGAGGCCGTACTTGGTGAGGTCCTGCCCGGCGCGGGCGATGATGACCACCTGGGCGCCGCTGGCGTCCAGGCTGCGCTGCACGCGTTCGGCCAGGCCCAGCGCGCGCGTCATGCTGAGAGTGTCGGGCGGCGCTGTGTCGCAGGTCTGGCCGGCCGTGGCGACGGTGGCGGACACGAGGGCCAGCGCGCCGACCAGCAGGCGCAGAAGTCGTCCGACGCCGCTCATCGCGATACCCGCTGGTTGTACGACAGCGAGCGGCCGATCTCGTTGGGGATGAATGCGATCACGTGGCCGGCCGTGCTGAGCACCATGCCCGTGGCGACGGCGGTGACGGTGATGACAGTGCCCACCGCGATGACGACGCCGCCGACCACGCGGCCCGCGAAGCAGATGCTGCCCTTGACGCCATCGGCGACGTTTTCGACGACCCAGACCGTGCCCTCGGCACTCGCCTCGACGCCCGTCACGACGATCGAGCCGACACCGGCAACCAGCACGACGGGCAGCGCCACGGAGATCGCGACCGGCACGAGCGAGGCCTCGCTCAGGTCGCTGACATCCGATTGGGCGTGCGCGGCCGCGTGCACGGCCAGCGCGGCGGCGATCGCCAGCGTCGAGTTGCGGATTCGCGGAGCAGAGGGGGGTTTCATGTGAAACGTTCGAAGTCGGGAAGTCGCGATGGTGCGCAGGCTACGCAGGTCGAGCAACGTGATTGCGGAGAGTGCCTTCGCTCGGATCGTGAGGTATCGTTCCTGGATACTTTCCGTCCGCCTTTTCCATGAGCAGCACCGTCGAGATCGTCAACGTCCTGAAGAGCGAACTGAAGCTTGCCAAGCTGACCTATGCCGAGCTGGGGCGCGAGCTCGGTCTGGCCGAATCGAGCGTGAAGCGGATGTTCGCCAAGGGCGACATGCCGTTGAAGCGCATCGACGAAATCTGTCGCGTGCTCAAGTGCGATTTCTCCGAGCTCGCGCGCAAGGTGGCCGACCTGGAGCTGCTGCGCGACGAGCTGACCCTTGAGCAGGAGCGCGCCGTCGTCGCCGACAAGCGGCTCCTCGTGATGGCGCTGTGCACGCTGAGCCAGTGGCCGTACGAGCAGATCATGGTGATGTACGCGTTCACGGATGCCGAAGCCGTGCGCCACCTGACCCAGCTGGATCGCCTGGGCATCATCGAGCTGAAGCCGCTCAACCGGTACCGGCTCAAGGTTGCCAAGACTTTCCGTTGGCGGGCCAACGGCCCGGTGATGCAGTTCTTCCGCGATCACGGCGTGGTCGATTACTTCTCCGGCGGCTTCAACGGCGAGTGCGAGATGTTGAGCCTGGTGCACGGGCATGTCAGCCTGCCGATGGCCAAGGTGTTCCAGGAGCGTCTGCAGCGCCTGGCGCAGGACTTCGCGCAGCAGCATCTCGCCGACCAGCGGCTCGCGCCGGCGCACAAGCGCGGCTTCACCGCGGTGATGGCGTTGCGATCGTGGACGTTCGGCCCCTTGCGCGAACTGCTGCGCGATCCCAACGTCGAGCCCTGAGTAAGTGCGACGGGCGCCCTGCCTCGCTCAGCCGCCTGCGGCGTGGGCCAGCGCCGGGCCCTTTTCGCGTGCGACCATTTCCTGGGCGAACTCGATGAAGGCGACGGCGCCACGTGAAGTCGGATCGAACACGACGCCGGGCTGCCCGTAGCTGGGTGCCTCCGCGAGGCGCACGTTGCGCGGGATCACTGTGTTGAACACCTTGTCGCCGAAGTGCGCCTTGAGTTGTTCGCTGACATTTGCCTGCAGCGTGATGCGTGGGTCGAACATCACGCGCAGCAGGCCGATCAACTCCAGGTCGCGGTTGAGGTTGGCGTGAACCTGCTTGACCGTATTCACCAGGTCGGAGACGCCCTCCAGCGCGAAATACTCGCACTGCATCGGCACGATGACACCGTGCGCGCTGCACAGCCCGTTGAGCGTCAGCAGGTTCAGGGACGGCGGGCAGTCGATCAGCACGAAGTCGTAGCGGTCGTCGACCGCCTTGAGTGCGCGTCGCAGTCGCTCGTTGCGGCGCTCCAGCGCGACCAGCTCCACTTCGGCGCCGGCCAGCTCGCGGTTGGCTCCCAGCACGTCATAGCCGCCGCTGGGCGACTTCTGGACCGCTTCCTCTATCGTGGCGCTCTCCAGCAGGACGTCATAGACGGTCAGCGGCAGCTCGCGCTTGTTGATGCCCGAACCCATCGTCGCGTTGCCCTGCGGATCGAGGTCAACCAGCAGGACCCGCTGTGCGACCAGCGCGAGGCCGGCTGCCAGGTTCACCGTCGTCGTGGTCTTGCCGACGCCGCCCTTCTGGTTCGCGATGCAATAGATTCTCGCCATGGATGACCGGTGAAAAGCGCTGATGGGAGGGGAAAAGCCAGGCCCTATTGTCGGGGCTACTCCGCCGCTTCGACAGTGCGTTGATGGGGCCTCAGCCATACCAGGCAGCGCTTTTCGTTCAATTCCGGCACGTCGAGTTGTTCCACGTGGAACATTTCCACGTCGGCGGGGATGTCGGCGCGCTCGTCAGCGGACAGGTTGGCCTTCATCGCGGCCCACTGGCCTTGTGGCGCGAGCAGTGTCCGGGTCAGGGTCGTGAAGTCGTGGATCGAGGCGAAGGCGCGCGAGGTGATCAGATCGAACTCCGGGCTCCGGAAAGTGCCCGGAGCCTCGACACGGCCGTGGATGCCGTGGAGGTTGGGCAGCCCGAGTTCCGCGGCCGCTTGGCGAATGAAGGCGGCTTTCTTCGCGACCGCGTCGACGCAGCTCACCTGCCAGGTCGGATTCAGCATGGCCAGAATGACGCCGGGCAGTCCGGCACCGCTGCCGACGTCGAGCAGGCGCAGCGCGCCCTGCCCCGCGACGCCCGTCCCGTTGCGCAGCGGCAGGACGACAGCCAGGCAGTCGAGCAGATGATGCGTGAACATCTCGCCGGTATTACGCACCGCGGTCAGGTTGTAGACCTTGGTCCAGCGCTGGATCAGCGCCAGGTAGGCGAGCAGCCGTTCGCGTTCAGTCGCCGTCAACGTCAGGCCGAGTCTGGGAGCCAGGGCCTCGAGCTGCCCGTCCATACGGGACGGGGCGCCGTATTCAAGCGGCATGTTCGGCGGGGGCAGCGTTGGGATTCGAGAAGCCCTTGAAGCGCTTCTTCTTCAGGTGGACGAGCAGCAGCGAGATCGCAGCCGGCGTGACGCCGGAGATCCGCGTCGCCTGGCCCAAGGTCTGCGGGCGGTGCTGGTTGAGCTTCTGGCGGACCTCGAAGGACAGCGCAGGGACCTGGTTGTAGTCCAGTTCGGCAGGCAGTGCGAGTTCCTCCAGCCCCTGCGCACGGGTCACTTCCTCGTTCTGCTTGTCGATGTAGCCGGCGTACTTGGTCGCGATCTCGAGCTGTTCGATGACCTCGCCGGCCAGCTGGGCGCCGAGTTCACGGGTCAATGTTTCACGTGAAACAGCAACGTTCGGGCGTGCGATCGCGGTCGCTTCGACCACCGTGTCGAAGCCGATGCCGGGCCGACGCAGCAGGTCGGCGAGCGAATGCTCGTGTTCCAGCGCCTTGCCGAGCAGGCGCTTCGCATCCGCCGCGGGCAGGTTGTTCGGATGCACCCAGGTCGAACGCAGGCGTTCGGCTTCCCGCGCAAGCGCCTCCCGCTTGCGGTTGAAGTGTGCCCAGCGGGCGTCATCGACCAGGCCCAGCTCGCGACCGATTTCGGTCAGCCGCAGGTCGGCGTTGTCTTCGCGCAGCTGCAACCGGAACTCGGCGCGACTGGTGAACATGCGGTACGGCTCGGTCACGCCCTTCGTGATCAGGTCGTCCACCAGCACGCCCAGGTACGCCTGGTCGCGCCGCAGCACGAAGCCATCGGTGCGTTCGTTGGCACGCAGCGACGCATTGACTCCGGCGAACAGGCCTTGCGCCGCCGCCTCTTCGTAGCCGGTGGTGCCGTTGATCTGGCCCGCGAAGAACAGCCCTGAGATCGCGCGCGTCTCGAACGTGCTCTTGAGTTCGCGCGGATCGAAGTAGTCGTACTCGATCGCATAACCGGGCCGCAGGATGTGGGCGTTCGCCAGGCCGGCCATCGACCGGACCGCGGCCAGCTGGATGTCGAACGGCAGCGACGTGGAGATGCCATTCGGATAGAACTCGTGCGTCGTCAGGCCTTCGGGCTCCAGGAAGATCTGGTGCGAGTCCTTGTCGGCGAAGCGATTGACCTTGTCCTCGATGCTCGGGCAGTAACGCGGCCCCACGCCTTCGATGATGCCCGTGAACATGGGACTGCGGTCGAAACCGGATCGGATGATCTCGTGCGTGCGCGCGTTCGTGTGCGTGACCCAGCACGGCACCTGGCGCGGGTGCTGCGTTGCGGTACCCATGAAACTGAACACGGGCATCGGGGTCGTGATGTTGCCGTCGGCGTCGGGCATGCCGTCACCGGGTTGTTCCGCCAACTGCGAGAAGTCGATCGACCGGCCGTCGATTCGCGGCGGCGTGCCCGTCTTGAGCCGACGTTGCGGCAGCTTCAGCTCCTTCAGCCGTGCCGACAGCCGCTGCGCCGGTGGATCTCCGGCGCGGCCGGCGCTGTAGTTCTGCAGACCCATGTGGATCTTGCCGTCCAGGAATGTGCCGGCCGTCAGCACCACGGTGCGGCCGCGGAAGGTGATGCCCGATTGCGTCACCGCACCGGTCACGCGGTCGAGCCCGTCGACCGACTCGATCACCAGGTCGTCAACGGCCTGCTGGAACAGCCACAGGTTCGGCTGGTTCTCGAGACGATGGCGGATCGCCGCCTTGTAGAGGATGCGATCAGCCTGCGCGCGAGTCGCCCGCACCGCCGGCCCCTTCGAGCCGTTGAGGATGCGGAACTGGATGCCGGACTCGTCCGTCGCCGCCGCCATCGCGCCGCCGAGTGCGTCGACCTCCTTCACGAGATGGCCCTTGCCGATGCCGCCGACCGACGGATTGCAACTCATCTGCCCCAGCGTCTCGATGTTGTGCGTCAACAGCAGCGTCATGCTGCCCATGCGCGCCGCAGCAAGCGCGGCCTCGGTGCCGGCATGGCCGCCGCCGACCACGATGACGTCGAACTCCTGGGGGTAGATCACCGGCAACTCACTGCGCATGACCCGAACCATCGCGGCCGGATCGAGAGAAGAACCCGCGCTGCGACGCCGCACGATTCGATCGTGCCAGACGGAGACGGGTGGGGGAGCCGCGATTTTAGGCGGGCTGGCGCCGACGCGCCACCCGAGAGGACAATCCCGCCATGCCTGACCTCGCCCTCGACTCCTCAGCCGCCCCGAAGACGGAGGATCCGTCATGTCGCCCCCGGTGCGGCGCATGCTGCGTCGCCCCCTCGATCACCAGCCCGATCCCCGGCATGCCCGCCGGCAAGCCGGCAGGCGTGCCCTGCGTGCAGCTCGACCACGACATGCGCTGCCGCCTCTTCGGCCGACCAGAGCGGCCGCCGTTTTGTGGCGGGTTGAGGCCGTCGAGGGAGATGTGTGGGGATGGAGCGGAGCAGGCGATGCGCTGGCTCGCTAGGCTCGAGGTCGAAACGCGCCCCAGCGGGAGGCAATGCTCCAGGCAATCGCTCAGAATGAAGCTTCAGTAACGCCAATCCTCCAAAAAAGAGCGGGGTGCCGACGGGGACCGTCGGCACCCCAAGAGTCAATCAGCTTCAGTAGGCGCTTCCGTCGTCGAAACGGCTTTAGCGTAACTGGAGGGGCTGATTGTGGAGGGTCTTGGGGGAAGCTGTGCGGCCGAGCCGCCACGAGCAGGAAGTCAAGAATTCGAATCAGACGAGTTTGCTCAGCGGAAAATTAGACTTCAGGCTGGGTCTAAGCGAGAGTGCCGCCACGGGGCATGTCGCTTGAGTCATCTGCGAAGAGGTAGTTCCAAAGAAGGGTAATCATGTTGCTGCTCCGCTGTCCACCGGGTCGATGGAATAGATTTGAGCAGCCTTCAATGGGGCTGTAACCTACAAAGCCTTGCAGTTCTGCATCTACGGCTGTAACTAGATGATTCCCAGTGCCATAGCGTTAAGTACCGCTTTATGCTTGTTACTAGCCCGCAGCTTATTTAATATACTTCTCATATAATACGTAACTGTCCAGCTACTGATGCATAAAATTTGAGCAGTTTCTCCCGCCGTCTTTCCAGCTGCCGTCCATTTGAGTATCTCAAGCTCCCGCTTCGTCAAGGTCGGGACGATCTCATTTTCTTTGACTGGTAGGAGTAGGCGAGCGGCCGCATCTTGCGCATGGACCGCCCCAAGTTGCAAGTCTGCGAGCAATCGCGTCAATTCCTCATCGCCTCTGGGTAGTGGGCTCTCGCGATCAAAACCAAGCATAAATTGCTTCCCGCCGGGGATGTGCAGGGAGACCGCAATCCCAGTCTTGTAGCCATACACAGCCTGTTGCTCCCACAGATCGCCTGCGCCTGCATTGACGTACGCGGCTTGGTCATACATGAACGGCACGCTGACGGCCTTCAGTCTTTGAAGCACCGGGTCTCGCCGAGCGTCATCCTCGTTTCGAGTCACATCGTCGGCAAACGCAGGAGGCGCATTGTGAATCATGGAGAAACTGCGAGTTTTGTCGGGCATCTCGGTAATCATGAACGCCCCAACCAATCCAAAACCCAAGTCCTCGGCGAAGCCAATTAAATTTCGCCTGAACGTAGGCAAGTCATGGGATTGACTCACATCTAAGAATC
>CAIMXF010000020.1 GCA_903845345.1 uncultured beta proteobacterium | reverse complement strand
GTCGGCCGACAGCCCGGCGCCCGGATAGGTGCCGATGCCGATCGCCACCGGCACGCCGTCGGCGCGCTCCTGGGTGTCGATCAGCCGGCGCGCCGCGGCCTCGGCGGCGGCCTCGCTGGCGTAGTCGATCAGCACGCCGAAGCGGCTGCCGCCCAGGCGCGCGCAGTAGTGCGGCAGGCGCATCGCGCCATGCACGTGGCCCGCCAGCTCGGACAGCCGACGCGCGCCGGCGGTGCTGTCGCCGCCCTCGCCGAAGAGCGCGTCGCGGTTGAATTCGACACACAGGACGGCGAAGCCGGCGCTCTGGCGACCCGAGCTCAGCGCGTCCTCCAGCGTCAGCAGGAAACCGGTGCGGTTGGGCAGGTGGGTGAGCTGGTCGATGCCATGGTTGCCGGCCTCGCGGGGCACGCCCACGCGATGCGGGTTGGTCTCGCGGAACGAGAACACGCGCCCGATCGGCCGGCCGTGGCTCCACTGCGGCTGCGCGTGGCGCTCGATGACCGCGCCGTTGACCTGCCCGATCTGGTCCACCGCCTCGGACAGCGTGTGCGCGTAGACCTCCTCCAGCCGGCGGTCGTAGCCGTCGACGTCCATCACGTTCATGCGCACCCACTCGTGCACGGCGCGCTCGTCGCCGGCGTGCAGCACGGCGTCGGGCAGCGACCACATGCGTGCGAAGCGCCGGTTGAACGCGCGGATGCGGCCGTTGAGGTCGGTGACGAGGATGGCGTCGGCCGTGGCCTCCAGCGTGGCGCGCAGCTCGGCCAGCGCGGTCTCGCGCTCGAGTTCGACGCGATGCTCGCGGCTGCGGTCGCGCACGGTGACCAGGAACAGCGGCGTGCCGTCGGACAGCCAGACCGGCGCGATGCGGCGCGAGACGGCGCAGGCGCGGCCGCCGGGCAGCGTCAGCTGCGCGTCGCTCTCGAGGACGCTGACGACGCCGCAGCGCACGCCGTCCCAGTAGGCCATGTCCTCGAGGTCGGGGATCGCGTCGTCGGCGTCCAGGCCTTCGAGATCCTTGCGTCCGAGCAGCTCCTCGGCGTCGGCGTTGGCGGCCAGGATCTGGCCTTGCGCCGCGTCGACGACCCAGGCGGCCTGCCCCAGCGCCGCGATGGCCGCGAGCAGTCCGAGGAAAGATTCCTTGGCCGCGACCTGCGTCAGGGGCGGCAGGGTGGAAGTCATGCCGCCGCCTCTTCCCGCACGTCCTCTTTCGGCGCGCTTTCGACGTCGAAGAAATAGGAGATGCGCTGGCGCGGCTTCAGGTAGTCGACGGCGCGCGTGGGCAGCTGCACCGGCTTCAGGCTGCGGCGGATGCCCAGCTGCGGCGTCTTCTCGAGGTCGAGATGGATCGCCTCTTCGGCACGCACCGCCGGGTCGTAGACCAGCACGCGCGGCTTGAGCGGATGCGCGGCGTTGACGGTCATCACCATCGCGAAGCGGTCGTCGCTCAGCTGCACGCACGAGCCGGGCGGGTAGATGCCCATCATCTTGATGAAGCCGGACAGCAAGGTCTCGTCGAACTTCGAGCGGCATTGCGCGAAGAGCCTCGAGAGTGCCTCGTGCGGCGTGATCGACTGCGCCGGCGACGCCGCGTTGCACAGGTTGTCGTAGCGGTTGACCAGCGCGACGATGCGCGCGGGCAGCGACATCCGCGGCAGCATCAACGCGCTCGGGAAGCCGCTGCCGTCCGCGAGCTCATGGTGCTGCGCGATCACCAGCTGCGCATCGGCCGACAGGCCCATGCGGCGGCCCAGGATCAGGCCTTGCGCCACGTGGTCGCGGTACAGCGCGGCCTCGCCGGAGTTGAAGTCCTCGCGCGCGAGACGCACGCGGTCGGGCAGCGCCACCTTGCCGATGTCGTGCATCAGCGCACCGACGCCCAGTTCCATCAATACGTTGGCGGGTATCGCCAGCTGGCGGCCCAGCATCTGCGAGACGACGGTCACGTTGAGCGAATGGGCGGCGTGGCGATCGCTGGTCATCTCGCCCAGCACGCGCAGGCAGGGCTCGCCCTCGACCAGCATCTTGTCCAGGATCGCCCTGGCGAGCTGCTGCGCGTCGGCGTTGGCCTGCGCGGGATCGGTCATCACCTTGTCGTTGGCGCGCCGCAGGTCGCGGCAGGCCTCGGTGAACTGGCGCTCGCAGCGCTGGGCGATCTCCATCTGCGCGGCCAGCGCGAGCCTGGCGAGCTGGCGGGCGTCCAGCGGCTTCGGCGCTTCCTCGACCGGGCCCTGGTCGTGCGCGCCGGCGGCGGACGTCTCGGCGGCCGGCTGCTCGATGTCGCTGCGCTCCGGGCTCCACGTCAGGCGAGTCAGCCCGAGCGAGCGGATCGTCTCGATCTGCTCGCTGGAAGTCAGCTTGAAACTCGACAGCGGGAACGGATGCGACATCCAGCCGACGTTCAGGTGAACGAACATGCCGATGCGCAGGGCGCTCGCTTGGATAGGGGTCGTCATTCGAATTTTTCCCTTACCGCCGCAACGGTTTGCGAAGACGGTTTCTTTCTCTTGTTGGAATCGGCCAAATCGCGTCCGGACTTGAGCGGACAGATCTCCATATCAGCCGAGGTCGCCCCAAAACGAGCAAAATCCTGACGCCAGGGCTTGGAACGCGAATAAAAGTTCGTCCTACGAACAAATCAGCCGGAAATCGAGACGCCCACCATGATCGACGCCTTCATCTGCGATGCCTTGCGCACCCCCTTCGGCCGCTACGGCGGCGCCCTGTCGGCCGTTCGGGCCGACGATCTGGGGGCCATTCCAATCCGTGCCTTGCTGGCACGCCATCCCGAACTCGATCCCGCGGCGATCGAGGACGTCCTCTACGGCTGCGCCAACCAGGCCGGCGAGGACAACCGCAACGTCGCCCGCATGAGCGCACTGCTGGCCGGCCTGCCGGTGGACGTGCCCGGCGTGACGCTGAACCGCCTGTGCGGCTCGGGAATGAACGCGGTGGGCAGTGCCGCCCAGGCGATCCGCGCCGGCGAGGCCGGCCTGCTCGTGGCCGGCGGCGTCGAGAGCATGAGCCGCGCGCCGTTCGTGATGCCCAAGGCGACGTCGGCGTTCGCGCGCGAGAACGCGATCCACGACACCACCATCGGCTGGCGCTTCGTCAACCCGGCGATGAAGGCGCAGTACGGCGTCGACTCGATGCCTGAGACGGCGGAAAACGTCGCCGACGACTTCGGCGTGAACCGCGCCGACCAGGACGCCCTGGCGCTGCGCTCGCAGCTGCGCGCCGTCGAGGCGCAGAAGCGCGGCTTCTTCGACGCCGAGATCACGCCGGTGACCGTGGCGCAGAAAAAGGGCGACGCGATCGTCGTCGCCAGGGACGAACACCCGCGCGAGACCTCGCTCGACGCGCTCGCCAGGCTGAAGCCCATCGTGCGCCCGAACGGCACGATCACCGCCGGCAACGCCTCCGGCGTCAACGACGGCGCCTGCGCGCTGATCCTGGCCAGCGCCAGCGCCGCGAAGACGCATGGCCTGACGCCGCGCGCCCGCGTGCTGGGCATGGCCGTGGCCGGCGTCGCGCCGCGCGTGATGGGCATCGGGCCGGCCCCGGCGTCCAGGAAGCTGCTCGCTCGCCTGGGGCTGACGATCTCGCAGATGGACGTCATCGAGCTGAACGAGGCGTTCGCCGCGCAGGGCCTGGCGGTGCTGCGCCAGCTGGGCGTCGCCGACGACGACCCGCGCGTCAATCCGAACGGCGGCGCCATCGCGCTGGGCCACCCGCTGGGCGCCAGCGGTGCGCGGCTGGTGACGACGGCCGTCAACCAGCTGCACGCGACCGGCGGCCGCTACGCGCTGTGCACGATGTGCATCGGCGTGGGCCAGGGCATCGCGCTGGTGGTCGAGCGGGTCTGAGTGCCGGCGACCGGTCGAGGCGGGAGGCGACGCCAGCCCCCTGCTGCCGCGTCGCGCGCGTGCTCTACGAAGGCGGCTGCCAGAGCTCGACGCGGTTGCCTTCGGGGTCGGTGACCCAGCCGAACTTGCCGTACTCGGACACCTCGGTCTTGTCGTCGACGGCGCAGCCTTCGCGCCTGAGCACCGCGAGCAGCGCGTCGAGGTCGGCGACGCGGTAGTTCACCATGAAGTGGGCGCCGCGCGTGCCGCCGAAGTAGTCGCTGTCGGCCGGGAAGATGCACCACGTGGTGTGCGAGGCCAGCGGGGTCCTGCTGCCGGGCGGCTGCGTGGGCGCGGGCGCCATGGCGAGGCCGCCCCAGTCCTGGATGTCCAGGCCGAGGTGGCGCCGGTACCAACCCCGCAGGCCTTCGGCGTCGCGCGCCTTGAAGAAGACGCCACCGATCCCCGTCACTCGCTGCATCGCGCCGCTCCCGTCAGGTTCCTGCCTCAGCGCGGGCGGTAGATCACCACCGTGCGCGCCATCTTGTCGTGCCAGCCTTGCTTGCGCGCGTCGAAGCCGATCCATGCCAGCCCCGCGAACAGCGGGATCGTGGAGATGAAGTAGCCGACGTAGCGCGTCAGCGCCTGCCAGAAGTCGACCGGCGCGTGCGTCTGCGCATCCACGACGACCGCCGAGATCGCCAGCTTGCCGGGCGTCGCGCCCTTCATCACCCAGAACGCGATGATCGCCGCGCCGAGCGGCACCCAGTTCACGACGAAGCCGAGCACGCCGCGCGCGTTGGTCCAGCCGTCGCCGAACACGTAGACCGTCACCGGCACGACCACGAACATCACGAGGATCAGGTCGAGCACGCCCGCGGCCGCGCGCTTCCAGAAGCCGACATAGCGCACGCCATCGGCGTCGCTCATGCCGGGCCGCCGCGGCGCTCGCGCACCGCCTTGGCCAGGCGCACGAGCAGCGGTTCGGTGTCGGCCCAGCTGATGCACGCGTCGGTGATCGACACGCCCCAGGTCGGCGTCACGCCGGGCTTCAGGTCCTGGCGGCCGTCGGCCAGGTGGCTCTCGATCATCACGCCGGTGATGCGCTTGTCGCCGCCGGCGATCTGGCCGGCGACGTCGGCGCCGACGTCGATCTGGCGCTGGTGCTTCTTCTCGGAGTTGGCGTGCGAGAAGTCGATCATCACTTGAGCGCGAAGTTCACGTTCCTCGAGCGCGACGCAGGCGGCGGTCACGTCCGGCGCCTTGTAGTTCGGGCTCTTGCCGCCGCGCAGGATCACGTGGCAGTCGGCGTTGCCGCGCGTCTCGAAGATCGCGGCCTGGCCCATCTTGGTCATGCCCATGAACGCATGCGACGAGTTGGCCGCGAGGATGGCGTCGGCCGCCACCTTGATGCCGCCGTCGGTGCCGTTCTTGAAACCGACCGGGCACGACAGGCCCGACGCCAGCTGGCGATGGCTCTGGCTCTCGGTGGTGCGCGCACCGATCGCGCCCCAGGACACCAGGTCGGCGATGTACTGCGGGCTCAGCAGGTCGAGGAACTCGGTGCCCGCGGGCAGGCCCACTGCGGCGATATCGAGCAAGAGTTCGCGCGCCCTGCGCAACCCTTCGTTGATGCGGAAGCTGCCGTCGAGACGCGGATCGTTGATGTAGCCCTTCCAGCCGACGGTGGTGCGAGGCTTCTCGAAATAGACGCGCATCACGATGACCAGGTCGTCCCTGAGCGCATCGGCCACCACCTTGAGGTGACGCGCATATTCCAGCGCCTGGTCGTGGTCGTGGATCGAGCACGGGCCGACGACGACGATCAATCGGTCGTCGGCGCCGCTGAGCACCTTGGCCAGCTCGACGCGCGCGTTCTCGACGAGCGAGACCGCGCTGTCGGGTGCCGGCATGTCGTCGAGCAGCAGCGCCGGGGAAATGAGCGGGCGCACGGCGCCGATGCGCACGTCGTCGACGCGCGTGGTGTCCAGTGTCGCGCCGAGCTGCGCGCCGATCTCGCGGTCGTGCCGCCAGTCGTCAGGGAGAGTCATCGCCAAGGCTTTCGTGGAAGGCGCCGTCGCAACGGCGCGTGCCCGATTATCGGGCAGTGGCGTTGTCGCCGCCCATCAGGGGGCTATGGCTTCGACTTGCACCAGCAGGTGCACGTCGTCGCTGACGAACGGCTCGCCGAAGGTCGCGCCGAAGCGGCTGCGCTTCAGGTCTGCCACGAAGTCGCCGCCGCAGACGTCGCGCACTGGCATCGCGTCGTGCCGGCACGCGAAGGATGTCGCGTACAGCGACAGCGGCTCGCCGACGCCGCGCAGCGTGAACTCGCCACGCACTTCCTTGACGCCGCCGGCGGCGTCGAACTGGAACCGGGTCGCGACGAAATACGCCTCGGGGTATTCGGCCGTCGCCAGCAGGTCGGGCTCCTTCAGGCGCGCGTCGAGCACGCGCAGGCCGGTGTCCAGCGTCGCCATGGGGATGCGCAGGCGCACGTCGCCCGACTTCGCCGCGCGGTCGACCGTCACCTCGCCCGTCACCGGCCCGATGCGGCCGCGCAGCGTGGACGTGCCGAAGTGCCGCACTTCGAACGTGACGAAGGTGTGGTTCGGGTCGAGCTGGTAGGTGACCGGCCCCGCACCGGACTGCGCCTGCGCAGGTGCGAATCCCGAACAGGCGCAGATCGCGAGGGACAGACAGACCCGCACGAAGGGCGCAAGCCCTCGGATGCCGCGCTCGGCCGCTCCGGAGCAAGGCCGAGCGCCCTCCCGGGGGGCTGTCAGCGGTAATCCGCCGACTGGGGGCTCACTGCTTGACGGCTTCAACTTGGATGATGACGCGCATGGTGTCGGGGAAGCCGTAGTTCAGGCCGTACGACACGTCGTACTGGCTGCGCGTGATCATCATGTCGAAATCGCCGCCGCAGACCTCGCGCTTGAGCATCGGGCTCATATAGCAGTTGTAGTTCGTCGCCTTCAGCACCACCGGGTTGGTCTTGCCGTGCAGCGTCAGCTTGCCGTCGATCTCTGTGACCTTGTCGCCGCTGAAGATGAACTTGTCGGCGACCAGGTGCGCCGTCGGGAAGGCGGCGACGTTGAGCATCTCCTCGCTGGAGATGTGCTTCGTGAACGCGGCGGTGCCGGTGTCCAGCGACGTGGTGTCGACGGTGACGTCGAGCGAGCCGGTCTTGGCGACCTTGTCCAGCGTGACGGTGCCGGTCGTCTTGTTGAATCGGCCGCGGTTCGTGGACGTGCCGAAGTGCGAAATCTCCCACGAGGCGAACGAGTGCGTCGGGTCGAGCGCGTACGTGGCCGATTCGGCGTGGGCGGCGGCGGTGAAGCCGAGGGCGGCGAAGACGGCGAGCAGGGAGAACTTGGTCATGGGAAAACTCCAGCGGATCAGGATGGGAGAAAAGAAAGCGTTCCGACGCTGATCCACACCGTCGGCTGCCGCCCCGTTCGGGGCTTGAGAAATCTGTCTAGAGCGGCGCGACGCCGGTCAGCGCGATCTTGAACTTCACGGCGACCTCGTCGGCCAGCTGCGACGTGTCCGTCCACTCGCCCTCGCCGATCTTGAAGTCGTTGCGCTTGATCGTGAACGTGCCGGCGGCCGTGGTTGCCGCGCCAGCCTGCGTCAGCGTGATGGGCACGACGATGTCCTTGCTGGTGCCCTTGACCGTCAGCTTGCCGGCGACGTCGAACTTGCCGCCGCCCTTGGCCTTGATGGCCGTCGACGCGAACGTCGCGCTGGGGAACCTGGCGACGTTGAACCACGTGGCCTTGGGCACTTCGGCATCGGTCTCGGGCGCGCCGAACGAGGCGCTGCCGGTGGCGATCGTGAAGGCGACCTTGCCGGCCTCGGGCTTCTTCGGATCGAACGAGATGTCGGCCGTCCACTGCTTGAACACGCCGTCGACCGGCACGCCCATCTCCTTGATCGCGAACCCGATCTGGCTCTGCGCGGGAACGACCCTGGCCTGCGCGGACGCGACGCCGGTGAGTGCGAGCGACGCGGCGAGGACGATGGTGGTGCGGATATTGGTCATGACGGGTTCTCTTCGATGATTGAATCAGGCGCGCCCGGGCATCATGCGCCGCAGCAGGCCGTCGCGGTCGATGACGAGGTGCTTGCCGACGGCGGCGATATGCAGCGCGACCAGCCCGATCAGCAGCCACGCCAGGTCGCCGTGCAGGGCCTTCAGCGTCTCGGCGAGGGCGTGATCCTTGGGGACGAAGTCGGGCAGCGGCAGCACGCCGAACACGACGATCGGGAAGCCCGCGGCCGAGCTGTAGGCCCAGCCCATCAGCGGCACGGCGAAGAACAGCGCGTACAGCGCCCAATGCGTGACGTGCGCGGCCAGGTGCTGCCACTTCGGCGCGGGCAGCTCGGCCGGCGGCCGGTTCGCCAGGCGCCACAGCAGGCGCAGGGCCGCGAGGAACAGGATCGTGATGCCGGCCCACTTGTGATAGTTGAACAGCTTGAGCCGCATCATCGAGAACGGCAGGTCGGACATGTACCAGCCGAGGCAGAAGTTGCCGACGATCGCCAGCGCCATCAGCCAGTGCAGGGCGATGGCGGTACCGGTGTAGCGGGTGGCGGGTCGGTTCATGTCGAGGGCTCGTGCGTTGGATGCGGTCCTGCATCTTGAGGGACAGTGTCCCGGCCTTGCCGACGACTCGGGTTGAGCGCGATTGACGCCGCACTTCAGTTGCTTTGAATGGTAGCCCCGCCGTTCAAGCCCTTTCGGCGGACCCGAGTTCTTGCGGCCGCAGCGCCTCGAACGCCCGCCATTGCGCGGGCGCCAGCACCGCCGCGGTGGATTCCCCGCCACGCGGCTCCGGTTCAACCAGGCGATGGCGAACCGCGAAATCCAGCGTCGCGAGCGTCGCGTCGGTGGTCAGCTCGCCCGCGGCCGCGCGCGCGAGCGCCTCGGCGACGGTCATCAGGCGATGCTCGGCCACCTCGCCGTCGATGTTGCGCGGCACGACGTGGGCCGGCAGCGCCAGGTCGAACACGTGCAGCCGCTCGTGCTGGCGGCCCTCCGGGACGTCGCACTCCAGGTCGACGAGCCCGCCG
This sequence comes from uncultured beta proteobacterium, assembly GCA_903845345.1. Lineage (GTDB taxonomy): Bacteria > Pseudomonadota > Gammaproteobacteria > Burkholderiales > Burkholderiaceae_C > Scleromatobacter. The sequence goes on along the minus strand of CAIMXF010000020.1, from coordinate 7,247 downwards.
GTCACCAGGCCGGCCATCTGCCGCGGCTCGAGCCCGGCCTCTTCCCAGCCTTCGCGGATGACCGCCTCGCGCGGCGACTGCCCCGCGGGCACGCCGCCGCCGATCAGGTTGTCGAGGCGTCCGGGGTCGGTCGGCTTGGTCGGAGAGCGGCGCGCGATCCACAGGTGCGTCGGCCGGGCGGAGTCGTCTGCCAGGTATCCGTTGCAATGCGCGCCCAGCGTCAACATGCCCCAGAAGCGGCTCGCGGCGCGTTCCAGGGTGCCGTGTTCGCTGCCCGTGCGGTCGCGCAGCGGATAGGGCTCGTCGCGCCAGCCGACGATCAGGCCGTCCGCGTGGAGTCGCGCGTGGATCTGCGCGAGGCGCGCGTCGCGCACATCCGCGGGCAGCGTCAGCGCGAGCGCGCGCGGAGCGCCGTCCGCCGCGGCGAGCAGCGCGAAGGCGTCGGGCCATTGGCGCAGCGCCGGCAGGTGCCGTATCGCCACCGAGCCGAGCACCGGGCCCCGCTCGCTCAGCAGCACGAACGGGATGCGCGGCGGCCCGTCGCACGCACGCGCCAGCGCGATCGCCGGCCAGGAGTGTTGCGTCATCGAGCCAGTCTAAAGCGCGCGGATGACGGGTTCGGAAGCGCGATCGGCTAAAATGGTGCCTTCAGTGCCCGTAGCTCAGCTGGATAGAGTACTGCCCTCCGAAGGCAGGGGTCGCACGTTCGAACCGTGTCGGGCGCACCAAAAAATATCGTTGTAGAACAAGGGCTTGCATCAGTCGTGCAGGCCCTTTGTTTTTGTCGTACGGAAAAGGTACGGAGACTCGCACGCGAGCGCGCGTCGGAATCGGTGGGCAGATCGGCCTCGACGCTCGTCGAAAAACACCTCGGCTCACGACGCTCTTGCTCAATTCCGTATGCCCCGCGCAACGCGTGCGACACCCGCCTCGGTGGCATCACGCGTTGGGCACATGCGATGTCACTCGACGGAGCGGGATCAGACGTCAAGGTCCACCAAGATTGCGGCTCTTGAGCGCGATACCTCGCGTGAAGCGGCGCCAGCAGCCGTGCCCCCTCCGCCCTCCATCAAGGTCGAAGCAGGAGCGCCGACGCATCAACATCAAGCGCGATGGAGAGCCGCTCGAGACTATCCAGCGACACGTTGAGCTTTGCCCTCTCTATCTGGCTGACGAATGTTCGATCGAGATTGGCACTGAGCCCCAGTTGCTCCTGGGACAGGCCCCGCGCCACGCGCAAGGTTCTGAGATTGAACGCCAAGAGCTGGCGCAAGGTCTCCACTGATGCGGAAGGGTCGGCGGATTTCAGGGGGGCGGGCACTCATTGAGTGTCTTGTTTCGATGTTGATGCATCTACGGCATTTGCATCACGTATCAACTGGTGATATTGTTGGGTGATGCAAATGCATCTTATTTATCGAGATTGGCCACACCCTTCGGACACCCTCGCGAGCTGGAGCTCACGCTGATGGCTACAGGACCTGTGTTTCGATGCGGGGGCGTGCTGTGGGAGCCCGTCTCAAGGCACGACTACGATCGCTACACCGCCGGCATGCTCGTCCCCTCGCAACGCGATGTCGTCTGGTGCCTCGCTCCGACTCGGACTCCTGTGGCCTGCATCAATTCGAGCATCGAGATGATGCTGTGCCTTTGCGGTAACTTCGGACAACATGCCCGGGTTCGGAACCTCCTTTGCGACCCTCGCCTCGACAGGGATGACATCCATCCGGCCGCACGAGCGGACTGCTGCCTGTTCCTGGAGGATCGGGATGGGCTCGCCGAGATCCTGCACGCAAGCGGTGCCGCTCGAGCCTACGTGGACGGCCTCAATCCTTCGCACGTCGGCCCGGAGATTACAGAGTGGGCGCAAGGCCTCTCGCTTCGAGTGGCGACAACTGGAGCCACGCCCGATAGTGCTACCTCATAGCAGTCACACGCGAAAGACCGCTGCTGGTCGGCACCGCCGGGAACGAGACGTCAGCGGCCTCCCCCGAAGCCGACGTGTGTAACAGGCCGGTATTGGCCGGAATGAGCCTGCCGCGCACGACAAACTCTTCAGGAAGCGCGAGGCAGAGGAAACATCAAGAGCGTGTTCCACAGGCCGAAAAGAGCTGCTCCTGCAGGAACCCAAAATCTGGTCTGACTCGGCCCAATCCGAAGAATCGATGACTGGAGCTTGACCACCTCTTGGCTGGCATTTGGCTCAACTTCGATTCCGATCCTCTTTTCAATCTCATCGAGTGAGACGACGGCTTTCGACGTCTCGATGCAGCCGGCGATCTCGTGGCTGGTCAAGATCGTCCACAACGCAGCGTCATCCCAAAACAAAAGAATCGGCATCCCTTTCAGTCGAAGATCGCCAAGCACGGCATCACGCCTATCCGTCGGCAGGTTGCGGAAATCGATACAGCGATCCGGCAGCAATCCGTTCTTCGCTGCCTTCCAGCGGATTCGCCCCTCCACAAAGGATTCAGCACCCATAGAGGCCCCGCTGTTGATCATCAGATCAATCCTATAGGTAGATCTGCTGCCCGGAAGCGGCCCGTCGCGAAGGGCGGCTCCTGGCCGACCAGCGACGTTAAACGCAGTCTCGCAGGATCAGCGTAGTCCGAGCGCAGCGGCGAAATCCTGACGCAGGCTGGCGCGCAGCTCGTGCCACGGAACGACGATCTCGACCAGGCCGCGGCCCCGCTCGAAGGTGTAGCCGTCGCCTTCCAGACGCAAGCCTTCGGTGGTCAACCACCAGGCGTCCGGATTCGAGACGCTGTCGATCGCGTCCTGCCCCGCCGAGCCGCCTGCGGACTCCGCATCGTGGCGCACCACCCGCGCGATGGCCGACTTCCAGCCATCGTTGGCGAACATGTCTGCGACATCGATGCGCTTGCCCCTCGCGAGCCACCAGGTGACGTGGTGCGTCTCGTTCATCGGGTGGGCAGCGTGCTCGTCGAGCGAGAGGCTGTCCTGGACGCTGACGATGCCCGGCGCGGGCATTCGAGTCTCGAACACATGCGCGGCGCCCTCGATCACGCATTCCTCGCCCGGCGCCGCCGTCGACTTCTTCGCCTCGGCCTCGCATTTCGCCTGCTCGAGATCGCCTTCTTCGAGCGTGAGCTCGCCCGCGGCGGAGTCCCAGACCGAATCAGCCCAGCGGTTGTAGGCCTCGGCCCCCGGGCCGGCGCCGAGCAGGAACATCGGCCGCGAACTATGGGCGGCGAGATCCAGAAACGCGATCCCCCCTATCACCTTGCGAGTGGCGCGCAGAAGCGCCAGCCGCGCGCGCATGTTCTCGGCCAGGCGATCGCCAGGGTGTCGATGCGACAGCCATTCGCGCTGCGACCGCTTCAGGCGCGCGCGCATCTCCTCGTCCAGCCCTGCGCCGGCGGCGGAGTAGGCAGCAGCAATCTCGGCGTCGAGCTCGCTGAGCGCTGGTTTGGTGCAGATTGACTTCTCCACGCGCGTGGAGGCCTTCGAGCACTCGAAGCTGGCGGCGTGCGCCTGCACGCAGGCGGCCAGCGCGGCCGTGGCGAAGAGGGTGCGTCGGTTCAGCATGGCGGCATGCTACGGCACGAGGCCAGGAACCTTAGAGTCGCACTAGTGTAGTGCGCCACAAATATAGGACCTTAAATGGCAGCGCAATCTCCAACTATGCTGGAGGTTGTAGCCATGAGAGTTGCGAAGCTCATCCTGCTCAGCGCCGATGAGGATCAGCGATCCTGGGTGGCTGGCACTGGCCGAATTACGATGACGACTGGAGTGCCTTGACGCGCGAGAAATTGGTGCTGATGACGATCCGGGACTATGAACCTTGGGTCGAAGCGTGGCTGACCCCGAATGGCGACCTGCATGTGATCCAGCGAATTACATAAAGCAAGTGCGCAAATCAGCTTCCCGTTCGGAAAGTTCAGCAGAAATCTGATTCGACCGTCGCCAACAGTCCTCGCAAAGTATTAGCTTTTGCTCCCCATCCACAATGGGGCTCTCACAGCTCCCGCAATCGCACAGACCTCCATGCTCGATCGTCGCCATTTTCTGGCCACCGGCTTTGGCACCCTCGCTGCCTGCAACGTTCTCGCCTCCGTCCGTTCGCCGGCATTAGCTCCGGCCACCGGGCCCTACGCGCTGCCGGACACGTTTGTGCACCCGCTTCCCGACCCCGTCAGCGGGCGCCGTTATGAGGCCTGGGTCGACGTCCCGACGGGCGTGGATACCACCGCCACGTCGAGCCCTGCCGTCTTCGTGACTGACGCGCCGTATGCCTTCCCAGTCGTCCGCGCGATTCGCAATCGTGTCGGACAAGGGGGCCGGAACCTCGCGAACTTCGTGTTGGTCGGACTTGCCCCGGCGGCCGACGAATCATCCAATGACATGCGCAGCCGTGCCTATACGCCCACCGACCCGCGCACGCGACCGGCACGCCCAGGTGAGACTTATGGTGGAAAGCGGTACGGCGAAGGTTCGGACTATGTGCGTTACCTGTCCGAAGTCGCGGTGCCTGCCGTCTCCGCGCACTATCGCCTCGACCCAGCCCGGAGCGTCATGCTGGGACATTCGTATGGTGCGCTGCTCGCAACGCAGGTGCTGTTCGAACGGACTGCATTGTTCAGTCACTACATCCTCGGGAGTCCTTCCCTGTGGTTTGACCAAGGCGTGATGTTCGCCCGAGAGGCCACGTACGCGAAAAAGCATAGTGACCTGGATGCCCGAGTGTTCCAGTATGTTGGCGCGTTCGAGACGGTCGGTCCTCGTCCCCACTACAACGAGATCAACGATCTCGTGCGCGACGCGCGCCGACTGGAACGCACGCTGCGCGAACGTCGCTATCCGTCTCTACACATCGAGACGCACGTTCTTGCCGAAGAAGACCACCTGACTGTCGCGCCACGCGGGGCGACCGCGGGCCTTTTGTGGGCGTTGCCAGGCCATGGTCCGTATAGCAGCGGATAAGCGCGTCTGACGGCGCCCAGCGAAACTAGTCAGTCTAAGAGCGGACAGTCTTGAAGGGCCGCTGGTGGCGACAACAGCCTCACAGGAGCCATCAGATTGCTTCATGGGCCTGGCAGCATTGGGATCAACTGGTCGTACCCCGGATCCAATTCTCGACGGGCAAACCCGAAATTCGCCTGAAATGGCGTTCGTTGTCCGTGACAAGCACGGCCCCGACCGACAGCGCATGGGCAGCGATCATTTCGTCGAAGTCGCCGATCGGCGTTCCAGCTTGGCGCAGTTGCGCTCGGAGACGGCCATGAGCTGCGGCAGCAACTGCATCCCAGGCGAGCGTCGTAGCCACTGCCAGGAAGGCATCGGCAGCGCGGATGAGCGTTGTGGCTTCGGGACGCAATGCAAGTCCGTAGCAGATCTCGGAATGCGTTACAGCCGAAATGCACCAATCTGCCGGGTCTAGTTGGAGGAGCCTCTCGTCCATCAGCGGGTTGCCGCGCATGACTGCGCTGACGGCGTTGGTGTCGAGCATGTACAGAGCCATCAGCGCTCCGGGCTTCCATCGCCGAAATCCGCGAACGGGTCGCGGTCTTCAATACGCTGGTCGCGCTCGTTGGGCGACAAAAAGGCATCGGGCTGTGCGCCGAGCGAGTTGCGCATGGCCATGAAAGTGGCGTAGGGCTGCGGCGCATGCCGCGAAAGAACCACGTCGCCAGCAGCGTTGCGCCGCACGTAGACGGCGTCGACATCGGTGAATCGGAACTCGGCAGGCAGGCGGACGGCTTGACTGCCACCGTGCGAGAAGATCCGGGCTTGCTTGGTCATCATCGTGCCTTCGGGATAAAGTATCTACATAGTATATACTTTTGGCGCCGCTGTAAACCAGCCACGGAGTGCTTGAGCGGATGAAGCACTGGTTTGCCAAGCCAGCCCACCCGATACCGGACATGTCCGAACGCCCGCAATTGGCCGTACGTGCACGTCGGGTCTGATTGCAAAACTTGGTCGGAGAGAAGTTGCGTCAGGGCTGCAGGACGAGCTGGTCCACAAGCGAGTGAATATCCACAGGCCTCTCGGTGCAAACGTCAATCAGCCGTCCCGCACCGATTGCTCCGAGCATCGAGCACGTCGTGAAGGCCTGAATTTCTTGGACGCGGCTTTTCTGCTCATCGAGGTGCCCCGGATGACGACGGCGGGCGAAGAACCGGTCGACCGCCACTTCTGGCGCGCACCGACAATGAACCTCGACGACTTCACCCGGGAGCGATCGCAGCCACTCCGTGGACGTTCCGGAATCCGTCGCCGACCGCGGATGTCGCCACCAAGAAACGAGCACCGCACCGCTCGATGCCTGCGCAATCCGCTGCATCACTAGGTCTGCTGACCGACTTAGCTTCGCGCGCCACGTGGCATCGCCAGTGCCAATCGCATCGAACATCGTCTCGAGGATGGCGTCCTTGTCGATCAAGGGCAATTGCAGCTGCGACGCGATCGCGGATCCGACCGTCGTCTTGCCGCTTGCTGGCAGTCCCGTCACGACGAAAAATCGGGCCATATGCGATGTGAGTTCAAGTCCACGACTAATTTAGCCTACCCCATACCGGTCGCTCGTGAACGTCAGCTATTGGCGGACCTGCGATGTCGGAGCCAGTGGACGCGCGATAGGCATTGACGGACAGCATACCTGCTGGCCGGCGCGGGTCACGAGCAGCCGAGAGCGACTCGCCGCTGTCTTGGCCAATGCGAATTCGGCACAGCGCAGCGGGCAGCCGCAACATGGCAACACCTCTTACAGCAACTGTCCTTGGCAACGAGAAAGGGGCTGTCTGTTAAGGCGCCGGGGCGCCGGGGCGGCGGGTCAGTGGTCCACGCGCGCGGGCTCGATCCGCTGCCCGCGGAGGGGCGCCAGCGCCACTTGGCCACTGACCGTCGCGAGTGCGGCCGAAACCAGCAGGATGCCGCCCAGCGTCTGCAAGCTGGCCACAGCCAGCAGCGATACCGCCGCCGTGCCGGCCGCGCCGGTCAGGATCTGTAGCGCCCCCATCATGCCGGCGGCCGAGCCCGCGATGTCCGGACGACGCGACAGCGCGCAGGCCGCGGCGGCGGGCACCACCACGCCCATGCCGAAGGTGAACGGCACCACCGCAAGCACCACGACCGGCAGCGGGGCCCCTGCCAGCGCAGCCACCCCCAGCACGGCTCCGCCCGTCAAGCTGCAGGCCAGACCGCCGTAAACCAGAACAGACGCCGTGACCGAGCGCGCAATTCGCCCCGCCGCCAGCGTTCCCGCCGCATAGCCTGAGCCTACG
>CAIMXF010000019.1 GCA_903845345.1 uncultured beta proteobacterium | reverse complement strand
TCCCGGGCGGCGCCGCGGCGCTTGCCCAGGCTGTTCTTGAGCAGCGCCGTGAGGTCGACGACGTTGGACGGCGCCGCGTTGTCGACCGGCGATTCGACCGGCGTGACCTCGTGGGTGTTGCCCGCCGCGACCTTGGCCTTGATCAGGTTCTTGATCGCCTCGGCGAAGTTGTCGTGGTAGGCGTCGGCATTCCACTTGACGGTGAGTTCGGAGACGAGCTGCTTGGCCATCTTCAGCTCGGCGTCCTTCAGGTTGGCGGCCGACTTGCCCGCCTCGGGGATGCGCAGCTCGTCCCACTGGCGCACTTCGCTGGCCCAGCGCAGCGTGTTGAGCACGAGCATCGGGCCGTCGGGCATCAGCGCGGCCAGGTGCTCCTTGGTGTGCATCACCACGCGCGCGATGCCGATCACGTCGTCGGCGATCATTGCCTCGCGCAGCAGCGCGTAGACCTTGTCGGCCTTGGCGATCGGCTCCAGGTAGTAGGGCTTCTCCAGGTAGACGAAGGGGATCTCGGAGGCCTTGACGAAGGCCTCGATCTCGATCGTCTGCATCGTCTTCGGATACGCGTTGCGGATTTCGTCGTCGTCGACCAGCACGTAGGTGCCGTCGTCCTGCTTCACGCCCTTGACGATGTTTTCCTTGGTGATGGTCTTGCCCGTGCGCTTGTTGATGCGCTGGTAGCCGACCGGATCCATCGATCGCTTGTCGAGCCAGTCGAAGTCGATGTCGTCTTCCTGCGAGGCCGGGTACAGCGCCACGGGCACGTGGACGAGGCCGAAGGCGATCGCGCCTTTCCAGATCGAGCGGGGCATGGCGAGTCCTCCTGCGCGAACGGCGCGCAGCGGGATCGCGCGGCAAACGCCGCGCCCGCCGACAGGAACGCCTGCTCAGCGCTTGGCGTGGTCGACGCCGAAGCTGAAGACGAGCGCGGCATCGACCACCGGCGCGTCCAGCCGGCCATGCACCGACTTGATCTTGCCGCCGGCCACCCGCAGCGACAGCGAGTCGGTCAGCGCGAGGTCGACGTACGCACGTCCCTGCATGACGGCGCCACCCACGGTATCGACGCCGCCGCCGCCCGCCGCACCCGCCAGCGCCTCGACGCCCAGGCGCAGGCGTTGCGTCACCGGCAACTGCGCGCCGACCCCGAACAGGCCCACCGAATAGGCACCCGCGCCGCCGGCGAAAGCGCTGTGCGCCTGGCCGGTGAGGTAAAGGTTGGGCGCGACGAAGCGGTTGACCTGCAGCACCACCGCCTCGAGCGGACGCGTCGTGCCGTCCTTGCGGGCCGCGTCGTAGCGCTCGACGCCGGAGCCGAATTCCATGCGCGTCGGGATGCCCGGCCGTGTATTGAACCAGTCGCCCAGGTCATGCTGGGGCACGTCGAGCGCCCAGTCGAGCGACACGGCGGCGGTCTCCGCCTTGTAGTGGGCGTGGCGCGGTGCATCGACGGCGCCCACCTCGGCGCCGATGCTCAGCGCGTCGGTCAGCCGCAGCGTCGCGCCCGCGGCGGCCTTGACGAGGATGCCGCCGCCGGTGTCGATGCCGCCTCCCCCGCCGAGGCCGGCGGAGGCGCGCACATCCAGGCTCAATCGATCGCCGACCACCGGGAAGCGCAGTCCCGCAGTGCCCAGCACCTCGGCGTAGCCGCCGACGCCGCCCGAACCGGCGCCCGCGGCCTCGATGCCGGCCCAGAACGGGCCGTCGACCTCGCGTTCCGCGCGCAGGCCGATCAGGCCGATGCGTTGCGTCAACGGCGTGCCGGTCGTGGTGCGCGAACTGCGCGGACGCGCCATCGTCACGGTGGCGTCGACGTGGTCGAAGCCCAGTCCCGTCGCGCTGCCGTCGGTGGACACGCCGGTGAAGTCGGCGGGCCGGTAGCGGAACGACGAGTCGACGTTGAGCATCCAGCCGAACTGGGTGGCGTTGATCCGGCCGCTGGTGAACCACACCTTGGACAACGTCGGGCCGGTGTAGAAGCCGGGAAAGCGGAAGACCAGATCCATGTGGGGCCGCAGCATCAGGCCGCCGCCGACCGGTGCCGCGGCACCGCCGCCGCCGCCGGCGAACACGCCGGCGTCCACCGCGAGCCAGTCGTTGAACGGATGCGACCACGCGCCTTCGAAGCCCGGCACGAACAGGCCGCCGCGCTTGCCCGTGGCCGCGCCGTAGACGCCCGGCCCGACCCACCATTCGCCGCCGACGTTGAGCAGTTCGGTCAGCCCGACGAGTCCCATGCGTTCGTGGCCGGGCAGGTGGACGAACTCGCCGCCCAGGCGCACGCGCGCGTCGAGCGTACGCAGCGGCACCGTGCCGGCCGCGGGGTCGGGATCGACCGACATCGCGCTCTGCGCGTTCGCGCAGGACGCCTGCAAGGCGAGGCCGCAGGCGATCGCGATCGGCGCGAACGAGGCAAGGGCGCGCGGGGCGACGCGCGAAGGCTTGGGAATGAGACGCATGGGGACACGGTGGCCGCGGAGCGGAAGGCGCGATCTTAGCGGGCGCCGCGGCCAGGCCTCCTCGCCGATCAGCGATCGACCAGGTTTTGCCGCAGCTGCGCGATCGCGCGGTCGCGCGAATCGGACACCAGCGCGCGCTGGTGGCTGGTGTTCATGTTGAAGCCGTGCTCGGCGCCTTCGTACTCGTGCAGCACGAACAGCGGCGCGACGTCGGGGTCGGCCCGGGCGGCGTCCGCGAGGGCGCGCGCCTTCTCGATCATGCAGCAGCTCTTGTAGGTGTCGGCGGTGCCGGCCAGCATCAGCACCGGCACCTTGATCTTGCCGACGAAGTCGGCCGGGTTCTGGATGAAGCTGGTCAGCGGGTACATGACGACGACCGTCGCCACCTGCTCGGGCAGGCGCGCGGCGTAGGTCAGCGCCGCGGCGCCGCCGAGCGAGAACCCGACCACGCCCACCTTGCCCGCGACCGCGTGCGGCGACGCCTGCGCCCGCGCGATGACGCCCTGCAGCAGCGCGTTGCCGCCGCCGCCCTTGATCCACAGGTCGTTGCCGTCGACCAGGACGGTGTAGTAGCCGGCATCGGCGAAGTCCTGCGAGATCGACGTGTAGTTGGACGCGCCGGTCTGCCCGGAGATCACGACGACCACGCGTCCGGTGCCGGCCTTGGGCAGGAATTCCTTCAGCGGCGGCCCGGCGTCGTCGGCATGCGCACCGAACGCGATGCACGCAAGAAAGACGGTGAGGATCCGACGCAGCGTTCGCATGGCGAGACTCCCGGCACAGGTGCAATGGCCCGGCGCCTTGCGCGTCCCGGGCCTCGATTCTGCAGGTCAGTGCATCAACAGGTGCGGCAACCACAACGACAGCGTGGGCCAGTACGTGACGAGGATCAGGAAGCCGATCATCGTCAGCAGCCACGGCCACACCGCCACCGTCAGCTCCGAGATGCCCATCTTCGTGATGCCCGAGGCCACGTACAGGTTCAGACCGACCGGCGGATGGCACATGCCGACCTCCATGTTGACCGCCATCAGGATGCCCATGTGGATCGGGTTCACGCCCAGCTTGCAGGCCATCGGGTACAGGATCGGCGCCATGATCAGCACGATGGCCGACGGATCCATGAAGTTGCCCGCCACCAGCAGGATGATGTTGACCAGGAACAGGAACACGATCACGCCGAAGCCCTGCATCGTCATCCACGAGGCCATCGCCTGCGGGATCTGCTCGGACGTCAGCAGGAACGAGAACAGCACCGCGTTCGTGATGATGTACAGCAGCATCGAGCTCATCGCGGCCGCGTTGCGCAGCACCGCGGGCACCTGCACGATCTTCATGTCCTTGTAGACGAACACGGAGATCGCGAACGAGTACACGGCGGCGATGGCGGCGGCCTCGGTGGGCGTGAACATGCCCGAATAGATGCCGCCCACCACGATGACGATCAGCGCCAGGCCCCACGAGGCCTCGCGGAACGCCTTCCAGCGCTCGGCCCAGGTGGCGCGCACCATGCGCGGATAGTCGAACTTCTTCGCGCGATGCCAGGTCGTGATGCCCAGCAGCAGCGCGAGCACGAGGCCGGGGATGACGCCCGCGATGAACAGGTCGCCCACCGAGGCGGTGGCCACCGCCTCGTCGTGCGGCCCGGTGGCGCTCATGCCCGTGGTGGCGATCGAGAAGATCACCAGGTTGATCGACGGCGGGAACAGGATGCCCAGCGCGCCCGACGTCGTGATCACGCCGGCCGAGAAGCGCCGCGGATAGCCCGCCGCGGTCATCGCCGGCATCATGATCGTGCCCACCGCCACGACGGTGGCCACCGACGAGCCCGAGATGGCCGCGAACATCGCGCACGCCAGCACGGCCGCCAGCCCCAGGCCGCCGTACAGGTGGCCCACCATCGTGGAGGCGAAGTGGATCATCCGCTTGGCCGCCCCGCCGTTGGTGAGGAAGTTGCCCGCCAGGATGAAGAACGGGATCGCCATGATCGGGAAGCTGTTGAGCCCCTCGAACAGCTTCAACCCGACGCTGGCCATCGGCACGTCGCTGAGGAAGAAGAAGAAGCTCATGACCGTGAGGCCGAGCGCGATCGAGATCGGCATGCCCGTGAGCATCAGCACCACGAGCAGCGAGAAGATGATCAGGGCACTCATTTCGTGATGCTCCCTTCGGGGGTCGGCTCGTAGTTGTCGACGTCCTCGAGGCCGTCGACGTGGGCGACTTCATGGTGCGGCAGCTCCCCGGTCTTGAAGAACTTCACGAGCACCTGCAGGAAGCGGAAGCACATCAGGTACGACGCGAGCGGAATGGCCAGGTACTCGATCCACACGGGCAGCTCGAGGTCGGGCGTCGTCGCGCCCTCGGACAGGTCGCCCACGTCGCGGCCCAGGTGGGCGAGCCACGCATAATGCATGCCGTCGTCCCAGACCAGCACCGCGCCCATCGTGCCGATGACCGCGGTGAACAGCGCGCCGCCGCACAGCCCGAAGATGGTGAGCCAGCGCGCCTTCGCCGGCGGCAGCGCGCGCACCAGCACGTCCACGCCCACGTGCGTTCCGTGGCGCACCCCGTAGGCCGCGCCGAACTTGGCCATCCAGATGAACATGTA
>CAIMXF010000018.1 GCA_903845345.1 uncultured beta proteobacterium | reverse complement strand
GATCACTACAACCAGATCTTCACGGCGCACGGCGTGATCATGATCTTCTTCATGGCCATGCCGTTCATGGTGGGCCTGATGAACATCGTGGTGCCGCTGCAGATCGGCGCGCGCGACGTGGCGTTCCCGTTCGTCAACTCGCTGAGCTTCTGGCTGACGTTTGCCGGCGCGATGCTGGTCAACGCGTCGCTGGCCGTGGGCGAATTCGCGCGCACGGGCTGGCTGGCGTATCCGCCGCTGTCGGAGCTGCCGTACAGCCCGGGCGTGGGCGTGGACTACTACATCTGGGCGCTGCAGATCTCGGGCCTGGGCACGCTGCTGACGGGCGTCAACTTCTTCGTGACCATCGTCAAGATGCGCGCCCCGGGCATGACCTGGATGCGCCTGCCGATCTTCACGTGGACGGCGCTGTGCACCAACATGCTGATCATCTTCGCGTTCCCGATCCTGACGGTGACGCTGGCGATGCTGGGCGCCGACCGCTACCTGGGCATGCACTTCTTCACCAATGACGGTGGCGGCAACCCGATGATGTACGTCAACCTCATCTGGGCCTGGGGCCATCCCGAGGTGTACATCCTGATCCTGCCCGCGTTCGGCGTGTTCTCGGAGATCACCTCCACGTTCTCGTCGAAGAAGCTGTTCGGCTACACCTCGATGGTCTACGCGACGCTGGCCATCACCGTGCTGTCGTTCATCGTGTGGCTGCACCACTTCTTCACGATGGGCTCGGGCGCCGACGTCAACGCGTTCTTCGGCATCTCGACGATGCTGATCTCGGTGCCCACGGGCGTGAAGATCTTCAACTGGCTGTTCACGATGTACCGCGGCCGCGTGCGCATGACCACGCCGATGCTGTGGACGGTGGGCTTCATCGTCACGTTCACCATCGGCGGCATGACCGGCGTCATGCTGGCCGTGCCCGGCGCGGACTTCCTGCTGCACAACAGCCTGTTCCTGATCGCGCACTTCCACAACGTGATCATCGGCGGGGTGCTGTTCGGCTACCTCGCGGGCATGGCCTACTGGTTCCCGAAGTCGTTCGGCTTCCGACTGCACGAAGGCCTGGGCAAGGTCGCGTTCTGGTGCTGGCTGGTGGGTTTCTACGTGGCGTTCATGCCGCTGTACGTGCTCGGCTTCATGGGCATGACGCGCCGCATGCAGCACTACAACAACGACGCCTGGCAGGCCTGGCTGATCGTGGCGGCCATCGGCGGCCTGATCATCGCCGCGGGCATCGGCGCGATGGTGCTGCAGCTGGCCTACAGCGTCTGGAAGCGCGACGAGCTGCGCGACACCACGGGCGACCCGTGGGGCGGGCGCACGCTGGAATGGCTGACGGACTCGCCCCCGCCGTTCTACAACTTCGCCCACACCCCGGTCGTGCACACGCTCGACGCGCTGGCCTTCATGAAGGAGCGCGGCAACGTGCACCCGCACGAGCGCTACGCCGAGATCCACATGCCGCGCAACACCGGCGTCGGCCTGGTCATGGGCCTGCTGAGCATCGGCCTGGGCTTCGGCCTGATCTGGCACATCTGGTGGATGGCCGCGGCCAGCTTCGTGGGCATGATCGTGGCGTTCATCGTGCGCTCGTTCGACGAGGACGTCGACTACTACGTGCCGATCCCCGAGGTCGAGCGCATCGAAAACAAGCGCCACATGCGTTTGGCTACCCAGGGATAAGCGCATGTCGACCCTCGTGCATCAACAATCGCAAACGTTCGGCGCGCATCCGCACACGGATGGCCCGGACCACGAGCATCACCACGATGCCGGCGGCAACACGGTCTTCGGGTTCTGGATCTACCTGATGAGCGACTGCCTGCTGTTTGCAAGCCTGTTCGCCGGCTACGCCGTGCTCAGCCGCAACACCGCCGGCGGCCCCAGCGGCAGGGATCTGTTCGACCTGAAGTACGTCGCGGTGGAGACGCTGCTCCTGCTGCTGAGCTCGATCACCTACGGCATGGCCATGATGGGCACGCTCAAGCGCAACGCCGCCAAGGTGCTGATCTGGCTGGCGATCACGGGCCTGTTCGGCCTGGGCTTCATCGGCATGGAAGTCAACGAGTTCCACCACCTGATCGAAGAGGGCGACGGCCCGGGACGCAGCGCGTTCCTGTCGGCGTTCTTCTCGCTGGTGGGCACCCACGGCATCCACGTGTCCTCCGGCCTGCTGTGGCTGGGGGTGCTGATGTACCAGGTGTGGACCAAGGGCGTGACCGAGACGAACCGCACGCGGCTGATGTGCCTGAGCCTGTTCTGGCACTTCCTGGACATCGTCTGGATCTGCGTGTTCACCGTCGTCTACCTGCTGGGCTTGCTCTGATCATGGCCACGTCACAACAATTTAGAAATTCCGCGGTCGACCCGGCATCGGGAACCTTCGGCCGCCGCAACGCGGCGCGCTACGTGGGCGGCACGGTGGCGGGCGAGTCGCACGCCAGCGTCAAGTCCTACATGATCGGCTTCGTGCTGTCGATCGTGCTGACGGCGATCCCGTTCGGCCTGGTGATGAACTCGGGCCACTACGGCTTGACCGCCGCCACGGTGCTCGCCGCGGTGCTGGCGCTGGCCGTCGTGCAGGTGTTCGTGCACGTCGTCTACTTCCTGCACATGGATCGCTCGGCCGAGCAGCGCTGGAACGTGGTGGCGTTCGCCTTCACGGTCATGATCCTGGTGATCGTGGTCTCCGGCTCCGTCTGGATCATGCACAACGCGACCAGCAACATGGCGCATGCGATGGAGACGGGCGGCCCCGAAGCGATCATTCCGCAGCGATGAGCCGCAGCGGGCGCGAAGCGGCGAACGACATGAATCATGCCGGCGGGCCATCGATATCGGAGCCAGGCGCGCCGTGCTGCTTCTCGAAGGCCAGGTCGCCGTGCCGAGGGCGTCGCTCGACGCCGGCTTCGTCTTCCTGCATCCGACGCTGGCCGGAGCGTTGAAGGACCTGCTGCCCTAGACGCCGGCGTTGGCCCGCGGCATGTCAGGCGTCGATGGCGCCTGCGCGAATCTCGCCTGCCCGGCGCTGGATGCGCGCACGCTCGTGCTCGTCCAGGCGTTCGAGATTCCTGACCTGCATGGCCGTTCGCGGGTTGGCCGCCAGGCGAGGCTCGTGGCGGAGCAGGAAGTCCCAATAGAGCGTCGTGAACGGGCACGCGGCGTCGCCGACGCGCTCGCCCGGACGAAAGCGGCAGCGAGCGCACAGGCTGCCGCCGCTCATGCGTTCGATGTAGCGTCCGCTGGCGATGTAGGGCTTGCTGGCCATCAGCCCGCCGTCGGCGGCCTGGCTCATGCCGAACGTGTTCGGCAGTTCGGCCCATTCCACCGCGTCGACGTAGACCGCCAGGTACCAGGCATGCACCTCGCGCGGCTCCACGCCGAACAGCAATGCGTACAGCCCCGTGACCATCAGGCGCTGGATGTGGTGCGCGTAGCCGTGCTCCAGCGTCTGGCCGATGGCGTCGGACAGGCAGGCCATCGCCGTGCGGCCGTGCCAGTAGAAGGCCGGCAGCGGCGCGTGCGCGTCGAGCGCGTTGAGCTCCAGGTAGGCGGGCATGCGCGTCCAGTAGATGCCGCGGACGTATTCGCGCCAGCCCAGGATCTGGCGGATGAATCCCTCCGCGCTTTGCAGCGGAACGCGGCCCGCGCGCCAGGCCGCCTCCGCGGCCCCCACGACCTCGCGCGGGTTGAGCAGCTTCAGGTTGAGGGCGGCCGACAGGTGCGAATGCCACAGCCAGGGCTCGTGGGGCCACAGCGCGTCCTGCCAGCGTCCGAATTCGGGCAGCCGCTCGGCGACGAAGCGTTCCAGGCCATGCAGGGCCTGCGCCCGCGTCACCGGCCAGGCGAACGACGCCAGGCTGCCCGGATGGTCGGCGAACCTTTTGGCGACGAGCGACAGCACGTCGCGCGTGATCGCATCGGGCGCGAAGCGCGTCGGGGCCGGGACGTCGACAGGACCGGTCTTCGCGAACGCCTGTCGATTCTCCGCATCGAAATTCCAGCGGCCGCCGGCGGGCTCGTCGCCTTCCATCAGCACGCCATGGCGCCGTCGCATCTCGCGGTAGAAAGTCTCTTGCCGCAGTTGACTGCGACCGCGCGCGTGGGCCGCGAACTCGCGCACGGTGCAGAAGAAATGCCTGTCCTCGTGGACGGCCAGCGGCCGCTCGCGCGACGCCGCGACGCCCCGCAGGGCAGCGAGCACGCGCGCATCGCCCGGTGCCGTCATCGCGAGTTCCGCGGGCTCGAGACGATCGATCGCCGCGTGCAGTTCTGCTGCCAGCGTGCCCCGGTTGCCCGGGTCCTCCAGGCCGGTGTAGTCCACCGTGCGTCCCGCATCACGGGCCGCGGCGGCGAAATGACGCATGGCCGCCAGGAACAGCGCCGTGCGGGGCTGGCTCGACCAGACGTGCGTGGACTCCTCGTCGACCTCGGCCATCCACACGACGTCGTGCGCGCTGTCGAAGCCGTCGAAGGCCGCGGCATCGAGGTCGAGCTGGTCGCCCAGCACGATCACCAGTCGCCGGATCATGGGCCGGCCTTGCGGCGGCGGCAGGCCTCGGAGCAGTAGCGCACCTGCTCCCAGTTCTTCGCCCAGGCGCGGCGCCAGCCCATCGGACGTCCGCAGGCGACGCAGGGCTTGCTGGGCAGGCGCGCCTTCAGTCCCTTCGCGCGCGGCGCGCGGTTCCTGCCGGATTCCAGCGACGACATGGCAGCACCTTCACTTGACGATGGGGCGCACCGTCGTGAAGCCGCCGTCCACCGCGATGACCTGGCCCGTGATGCGCGAGGCGCCGCTGGACAGCAGCCAGGCCACGACCTCGGCCACTTCCTCGGGCGTCTGGATGCCGCCGAGCGGGTACTGGCGGCCGGCGCCGGCCCGCACCGCGTCGATCCGCAGCATGGCCGCCGTCATCGCCGTGTCCGTCATGCCCGGTGCCACCGCGTTGATGCGCAAGCGCGCGGACGCGTACGTCGCCGCGGCGCTGCGCACGAGGGCCTCGACGCCGCCCTTGGCCGCCGCGATCGCCTCGTGGTTGGCGACGCCGATGCGCGCGACGACGCTGGACATCAGCACCGCCGCGCCGGCCTGGCCGGCATCGCGTTGCGCCTGCACCCACGCGCGCAACATGAAGAGCGCGCTGTCGAGGTTGATGCGCAGCGCGGCGCGGATGTCGTCGTCGGCGCTGCGGTGCAACGGCGCGATGAGCGTGCTGCCCACGCAGTGCGCGAGCAGGGCCGGCGGCTGTCCCATCGCTTCGGCGGACGTGGCCACGGCCAGCGCCGCGCCTTCGGGGGTCGTCGTGTCCGCCACCACGTGCGCGTCGGCAGGGATCGCCTGCAGCGTCGCGGCGTCGCGTCCGGCGATGACGATGCGATGGCCCGCCTTGCGCAACTCCTCGACGACCGCCCGGCCGATGCCCCCGCTCGCGCCGGTGACCAGCGCGACGATCGCCGGTTCGTGCGTCACGCCTTCTTGGCCCACGCGCTGCACCAGCCCTTCGCGCTGACCTGCCGGCCCGCGTACAAGGGGCAATTGCCCGCGGCGTCGCCGGCCTTGCCCTGGTACAGCGCGCAGCTGGTGCAATTCTGACCCGGTGCGTACTTCGCGTACTTCTTGGCGTCGGCGCGCGATGCGTCGGCGACATAGCCGAGCGCCACCGCCTGCGGGTCCTTCTCGTCCAGCCTGGCCTGGGCGCGGGCACCCGTGGCGATCGCGGTGCCGCCGGCGGCGGCGGCGAGGATGAAGAGTCGTCGGGTCGTGGTCATGAGGGTCTCCTGGTGGTCGTGGGTCGGGTCGTGCTGGCGTGAGCGACGGGCTCGTGCCGCGCGCGGGATCGCGCCGGTCGGCCGGCGTCTGGTGGAAGAAATCGGATGCCCGAGCGATGCGCGCCGCCTGCGTGTGCAGCGGAGAGCCCGGAGCGGCGCGCCGTCATGCGACCGGCCTTCGCCAGGTTCGCCGGACGACCAGGAGGACGCGATAGCCGACCTCGAGAATCGCCAGCACGGGGCGATGGTCGAGCAGCCTGCCGAGGAACGCGGTGCGGGGAAGGCTTCGCCAGAGTGTCGTGAAGGCGCGTGCGCCGCTCCTCAATTCCCCGTCGGGCGTGCGCACGTGCAGCCGTGCCAACGCCAGCTCGCGGCTGAGGTTCGCGCCAAGCGTGGCCACGGGGCAGGCCGTCGCGTCGACCCACTCGATCCCCGACGCGCCGTCCTGGCGTCGATACAGCGCGATCTCGCGCGAGCAGACGGGGCAGGCGCCGTCGAAGTAGACGGTAAGGGCTGCTGGAGATGAGGAGGACATGATTCGAAATGTATGCAAAACTCGGGTCGCATCGAGGGCATCGTTGAATAGACAGCACAGTTCTGCGTGTCAATCGGAGTCAAAAGCAGGTCATATAGCCAGTCATGCCATCCAAGCAGACCACGAAATCTCCCCCCAAGCCAGCTCCCGGCGTCGCCGACGAATCGACGCCGCGCTATCGCAGCGGCGCGGTGGCCCGCATGATCCAGATGCCGGTCGCGACGCTGCGCGTGTGGGAGCGGCGGTATCGCGTGGCGCAGCCGGCCTTGTCGGCGTCGGGCCACCGCCTCTATTCCGCGGCCGATGTGCGGCGGCTGGCGCAGCTCAAGCAATTGACTGACACCGGCCATGCCATCGGCTCCATCGCGAACCTGAACGAAGACGAACTGCGCCAGGTCGCATCGACCCACGCCAGGTCGCTCACGCTGCGCCACTCGGGGCCAGGCGACCGGGCCGTGCCGTGGCGCGTCGTGGTCGTCGGCCAGGCCCTGTCTCGCCGGCTGCAGCGGCCAGCCTTGCTGCAAAGGGTCGGCCGCATCATTCGCGTCGTCGGCGTCCACGAGGACCTCGCCCAGGTCGCCGCGATGCGCGCGGGCGAGCGGGTCGACACGCTGCTTTTCCAGACACCGAAAGTCGGCCCGGGCACGCTGGCCGAGCTCGAAGCGGCCATCGCCAGGTGCGGCGCCCGGCACGGCGCCATGCTGTACGGTTTCGGCGCGACAGCCGCATGCGACGCGATCGGCGACGCCGGCATCGTCGTGCTTCGCGAGGCCCAGGACGACCGCTCGCTGGCGGTCTGGCTGAGAAGGCTCGCCGACACCGGGTCGGAAGCCGATCCTCCAGCCGGCAGCCCGCCGGCCGCGGGAACCGCGATCACCGAAGAAGTCGCGCCGCGGCGCTACGACGATGCCGCGCTGACGGATTTCGCAAGCCTCTCCTCGACGATCGCCTGCGAATGTCCGCGACACATCGCGGAACTGCTGATGCAGCTGTCCCACTTCGAGGCCTACAGCGCCGATTGCGAGCACCAGAGTCCGGCCGATGCGTCGCTTCACGCCTACCTCGGGCGGGTGGCGGGCACGGCGCGGGCCCTGTTCGAATCGGCGTTGGAACGCGTTGCGATCGAGGAAGGCCTGATGCTGCCGCGTTGACGCGCCACCGGCCTGCGCGCACCGATCGCCTGGCTCCGCCGCTGAGCTGCTGTTGCGCCGACGGACAGCAACACAAGGCCGTCAGCAGCCCGACGGCAAGAACGCGATGAACGGACTCTGTCGGCCTTTCCCTACAGACCGAAGGCAACAATGAGAGGATAAGGGTTCGTAGAAACCAAGGTCACGCCGTGATCGAACCGGATTCGGTCGCGATCGTTGCGTCGGTCGGGTCGATGCCTATCCCAGGACGCTGCCGCCATTGGCAGGAGCGTCACTTGATCCGGTCCCATCACTTCCCGCCCACTGGGTGCCCGCTCGCTAAAGCGTGCTCATCGGCCGGGCATCTCGCGGTCGCGGATCCCTGCATCGGCTTGCCCGACCCTTGCGGAGCCGAGCCGTGCGCGCGCCGCCCGTGATCGCCCTGGCCAAGGCCGCGACCGGCATCGCCGGCTTCGACGAGATGACCGGCGGCGGCCTTCCCCATGAACGCACGACGCTGCTGATGGGCGGGCCGGGCTCCGGCAAGACCATCTTCTCGCTCCAGTTCCTCGCGCACGGCGCGCAGGCCTGCAGGGAGCCCGGCATCTTCGTCGCGTTCGAGGAATGCGCCGATCGAATCATCGCCAATGCCGAGAGCTTCGGATGGAACCTGGGAAAGTTGCGGCCGAAGCGGCTGTATTTTCTGGATGCCCAGCCGCCGTCCGATCTCGTCCATGCCGGCGACTTCGACCTGTGCGCGATGTTGTCCGGGCTCGCGATCCAGGCGGCGGACATGGGGGCCCGGCGCATCGTCTTCGACGCGCTCGACATCGTCATGGCCCTGCTGCCGGACGCCGCGGCGCGCCGGCGCGAGATCTACCGGCTGCACGAATGGCTTCTCGAGCGCCGCCTGGCGGGACTGATCACGCTCAAGTCCGGCGATGACGAGGCGGCGGCGGAAAAGGGCGGCAAGTTCCACTTCATGCAGTTCATGGTCGACTGCGCGGTGATCCTGGACCACAGCGTCGTGCAGGGCGCCTCCCAACGCACCCTGCGCGTCCAGAAGTACCGGGGATCGAGCTTCGACGAGAACGAGTCGCCGTTCCTGATCGGTTCGAGCGGCTTCGAGGTGGACGTGGCGCGTCCGCAATGGCTGCCGGACGCCGACGTCCCGACCGAGCGGATCTCCAGCGGCGTGAGCCGCCTCGACACGATGCTCGATGGCGGCTACTACCGCGGCGCCAGCATCCTGATCACGGGCTATTCCGGCACGGCCAAGACGACGCTGAGCGGCGCATTCGCCGAGGCGGCGTGCGCGCGCGGCGAACGCACGATGTTCGTCTGCTTCGACTCCGACAGTGGCGAGATCATCCGCAACCTGGCGTCCGTGGACATCCGGCTGGCGCGCCACGTGAAGAACGGCCGCCTGCGCATGGTCTCCGCCCGCAGCATCGCCGGCAGCGGGGAGAACTATCTGGTCCGGATCAAGACGCTGGCCAAGGAGCACCGGGCCCGCTGCCTGGTCATCGATCCGGTGTCGACCTGGTACAAGTCGGGCACCGACCTGAGCACCTACAGCGTCGCGCAACGGCTCATCGACTGGGCCAAGTCCGAGGGCATCACGCTGCTGTGCACGCGCCTGCTGGACGAGATGTCCGGCCCCGCGGAGAACGGTTCGCCGTCGCAGATCTCGACGGTGGTGGACACCTGGATCCACCTGAACTACCTGGTACAGGCAGGCGAGCGCAACCGCAGCCTGTCCATCATCAAGTCGCGCGGGACGGCGCATTCGAACCAGGTGCGCGAGCTGCTCCTGAGCAACTCGGGCATCACGCTCGCCGATACCTACACGGCCGACGGCGAGGTGCTGATGGGCACGCTGCGCTGGGCCAAGGAGAGATCCGCAGCGGCCGAGGCCGAGGCCGACGAGGCGAGCGCCGAGCTCGGCCGCGTCAAGCTGGATGCCGAGGAGGCCGAGCTGGAAGTGCGCATGAAGGCGCTGCAGGTGGAACTGGTTGCCAAGCAATTGGAGAAGGCCCTTCTCGCGCGCACCACGCGCGGCCACGCCAGCGAGTTGTCGCGCGGTCACCAACGGATGCGCGAGCTTCGCGGCGCCGACGCTTCCAAGGCGGTGCTGAAATGAGCAGGCCGCCCCTCTACAAGTTCCGGTTGTATGTCGCGGGCGATGCGCTCAACTCGTCGCAGGCGCTCGTCAACCTGAACGCGATCTGCCGCCACCACCTGCAGGGCCATCACCAGATCGACGTCATCGATGTCTTCGAGGAGCCGCGCCGCGCCTTGGCCGACGGCGTCTTCATGACGCCCACGCTGATCAAGCTGGGGCCTGCACCGTCGCGGAGAATCGTCGGCGCGCTCGGCCAGACCCGGCTGGTCCTGCGAGCCCTTGGCCTGAAAGACACCGATGGATGAATCCGGCGCGTTTCCAGGGCTGGTCGAGGTCGACGACGAATTGTCCGGCCTGATCGAATCGTTGCACCAGAACGTGCAGCGACTGGAGGCCCTGACCGCCGGAGAGGTCGATGCCGTGGCCGGCGAGGACGGTGCCGCGTTCCTGTTGCGCGGCGCGCAGGATCATGCGCGGCGGCGCGAGGCCGCGAGGCAGGCCGATCTGCTCAACGCCTTGCCCGCGCATGTGGCGCTGCTCGACGGCAGCGGCCGGATCCTGTCGGTCAACGACGCGTGGCGGGGCTACGGGCTGGTGCGCGGCAGCCTGGACACCTCTGCGGGCGTCGGGCTCAACTACCTCGACATCTGCGACTGCACGACCGGCGAAGCCGCCGGCACGGCCTCGGACGTGGCGCAAGGCATCCGCTCGGTGCTGGCCGGCGCGCTCGAAACCTACTCCGTCGAATATCCCTGCCACTCGGCGACGGCGCAAAGCTGGTTCCTGCTGACCGTGTCCCCGGTGACGGCGGGCCACCTGGGCGGTGCCGTCGTCATGCACCTGAACGTCACCTGGCGGCACGAGATCGAGGCACGCCTGGCCGACAGCGAACGGCGCTTCAGGCAGATGGCCGAGAGCATCAGCGACGTGTTCTTCCTGCACGATGTCGCATCGGGGCGCATGCTCTACGTGAGTCCGGCCTACGAATCGATCTGGGGACGCGCGCGTCCCCGCCCCGATGCGGATCCGCGGGCCTGGTTCGACAGTGTCCATCCCGACGATCGCGCCACCCTCAAGCGCCTGCGGCGGGAAGCCAGGTCGACGGGCGCGTTCGAGTTCGTCGTCCGCATCATCCGGCCGGACGGACACGTGCGCTGGGTGGAAGTGCGCGGGTTTCCGGTACTCGAGGACGGTGAACTCCAGCGTGTGGCGGGCGTCGCGACGGACGTCACCGAACGCCGTGCGTCCGATGACAGGATCAAGCGGCTCAACCGCCTCTATGCGATGTTGAGCGCCATCAACGCGCTGATCGTTCGGGTGGGCGACCGCGACGAGTTGTTCACGCAGGCCTGCCGCATCGCCGTCGATGCGGGCGGGTTCGCGATGGCCTGCGTCGGCGTCGTCGATTCGCGCAGCGGCGTGGGCAAGGTCGTCGCCCGGCACGGTGGCCAGGCGAGCTTCGTGGACGGCATCGAACTGACGGCGCACGCAGGAACGCCCTGGAGCGAGCGGCCGGCCTCGCGCGCGCTGCGACTCAACCAGGCCGTGCTCTGCGACGACACGATGCGCGAGCTTTCCCTGTCGGCCGCGGAGCGCGTGGAACTCCGGCGCCGCGGCCACAAGTCGATCGGCTGCTTCCCGCTGACGGGCTCCGGTCGCCCCGACGCGGTGCTGGCGCTGTTCGCCGGCGCCGTCGGCGTGTTCGACGAAGAAGAGACGGCCCTGCTCAAGGAACTGGCCGGGGACCTGTGCTTCGCCCTCGACAACATCGAGAAGAAGGAGCGGCTGGACTATCTCGCCTACTACGACGCCGTGACCGGCCTCGCCAACCGGCGCCTCTTCTTCGAGCGCGTCGCCCAGTACACGCGCGGTGCGGCCGTCGAGCGGCATGCGCTGGCCGTCTACCTGATCGACCTGCAGCGGTTCAAGAACATCAACGACAGCTTCGGCCAGCCGATGGGCGACAGCCTTCTCAAGCAGGTGGCCCAATGGTTGACGCAGCATACCGGCGACGCCAACCTGCTCGCGCGCGTCGGTGCCGACCACTTTGCCGTGGTACTGCCTCGGCTCGCGCGAGTCGGCGACCTGGGCAAGATCCTGGAGACGCTGGTCGCCGACCTGCTCGCGCAGTCGTTTCATCTGAACGATTCGATCCTGAAGATCGATGTGAGGGTCGGCGCGGCGGCCTTTCCCGACGACGGCAACAGCGCCGACGCGTTGTTCCGCAACGCCGAGGCCGCACTCAAGAAGGCCAAGACCAGCGGCGAGCGGATCCTGGTCTACACGCAGGCCATGACGTCGACGGTCGCGGCCAAGCTCACCCTCGAGACCCAGCTTCGGCAGGCGCTCGAGCGCGAAGAGTTCGTGTTGCACTACCAACCCAAGGTGAATGTCGTGAGCGGCAAGCTCGTGGCCGCCGAAGCCCTGATCCGCTGGAACGATCCGCGCACGGGCCTGGTTCCCCCAGGCCGGTTCATCCCGGTGCTGGAGGAAACGGGATTGATCCACGAGGTCGGACGCTGGGCGCTGGCCCAGGCCCTGGCCGACTACAAGCGCTGGCGCGACGCCGGACTGCCGGCGGTGCGCATCGCCGTCAACGTGTCTCCGCTGCAGTTGCGCCATCGGGATTTCATCGCCGAGGTCGAGCAGGCGATCGGACCCGATCGGCGAGCGGCGGTGGGCCTCGAACTCGAGATCACGGAGAGCCTGATCATGGCGGACGTGAACCACAGCATCTCCACGCTCGCCGCGATTCGCGAGATGGGCGTGACCATCGCGATCGACGACTTCGGCACCGGCTTCTCGTCGCTCAGCTACCTGTCGCGGCTGCCCGTCGACACGCTCAAGATCGACCGCTCCTTCATCGTCGACATGACGCAGGGTCGCCAGGGACTGGCGCTGGTGTCGACGATCATCGACCTGGCACGCTCGTTCGAGCTCAAGGTCGTCGCCGAGGGCGTGGAGACCGAGGATCAGTCGCGGCTGTTGCGATTGCTGCGCTGCGACGAGTTGCAGGGATTCCTGTTCAGCAAGGCCGTGCCGGCCGCCGAGTTCGAGGCCAGGTTCCTCGAGGCCGATGCGAAGGACGGACGATGAAGGCGGTCGACATGCGATCCTTGTCGCAGGCGGGACGGCTGGCGCGCCGCGTCGAAGTCATCCGCCTGCGCAAGGCGGGCGGGACGTACGACGGCATCGCCGAACAACTCGGCTTGAGCCGCACCGGGGTGTTCGACATCTGCAAGCGCCACGAGGCCAAGGGAGCGCCCGGCCTGCGTGACAAGGCGTGCGGACGGCGCACTGGCGAAGGTCGTGTTCTCGATCCGTCCCAGGAGGCCGCCCTGCGCCGGTTGATCACCGACCACACCCCCGATCAACTCGCCATGCCCAGTCCGCTCTGGACGCGCGAGGCGGTGCAGCGCCTGGTGCAGCAACGCTTCGGCATCCGGATGCCGCTCCGCACGCTGGGAACGTACCTCGCGCGGTGGGGCTTCGTCCCCAGAAGGATGCTCCGGGCGGCATCTCCTTTGGAAACCGCATGGTCGACGCAGGACTACCCAGCGATCGTCGCCCGCGCGAGGGTCGAGGACGGCGAGATCCAGTGGGCTCACACGGAGCGTCTGCGACCCAGGGGATGCGCGGTCGCGGGACGCCCGTCGTCGCCCGAACCGGTCGCGTTGATCGTTCGCGACGCGGATGCACTGCACTCCCTGACTTCGGCGACCAACAACCGGGGCAGGGTGCGTTGGAAGATCTATGGCGACGTCCTCACCGCGGAGCAGCTGGTCGATTTCCTCCAGCGACTGGTGAACGCGACCGCGCGGAAGGTCTTCCTCATCGTGCAAGGGCTGCCCGTGGAGTCCGACGAGAGCGTCGCGTCGTGGCTGGACGAGCACGTCGACGATCTGGAAATGTTCAGGTCACCCGTCGGGCCGACGCCGGGGGACACGCCCGGTGCATCCCGCCAGGGCGTCGGCGACGGCCACGGATTCAAGTAGTTTGCCGCCAGCTCCGGAGAGCTTTCCAGCATTCGTCCATCGAGTGGAGGCAGCGGCGTTGCGCTGAAATTCGTGCTTCCCGGTCGAACCCGGCGAGCCACTGAAAGCGCATGGCGTCCCGCCGTGACCAACGCCTTTCCGGAACTCGCCGACGACGCGACCGGATTCGCCGCGGGCGTGCAGGAGTGCGCGCCACGGCCCGACGTACGCCCTCTCCGGAAAGCTCGCATGTCCCTCCTTCGCAAGTCCTCGGCCAGCCAGGAAGTCCCTCACGCATTGCAGGCCGTCGCGGCGGGCATTCCCCGGCGCGTCGCGCAGGACGCGGATGCGCAGCGCAAGCGCGCACGCACGCTCGCCAAGCAGCAGCAGGCCTCGGAGCGCGTCGCGGCGGCGTCCGGCGAACTGTCGGCCGGCATCAACGAGGCGGCGTCCGCTGCGGAAGAACTCAAGCGCGCGGCGACGCAGATCGCCACCGGCGCCGAAGAGGCTTCTGGCGCCGCGCAGGAGTCGCTCGCCGCCATCACCCAGGTGTCGACATCGATCTCGCGCCAGATGGCGGCGGTCGCCCAGGCGCAGCGCATGGCCGAAGGCATGCAGTCCCTGGCCGGAGAGATCAACGCCCAGGTCGAGTCGACCGTGCGCAACGTCACCACGGCGGCACAGCGGCAGGCGGAGTCCGTGAAGATGGTGGCCGAGCTCGAACGCCAGGCCGCCAACATCGGCGAGATCGTCAAGGCCGTGGCACGCATTGCCGACCAGACGAATCTGCTTGCACTGAATGCCGCCATCGAGGCGGCGCGTGCGGGCAAGCACGGCAAGGGCTTTGCGGTCGTGGCCGACGAGGTACGGACGCTGGCCGAGACCTCGGAGAAGAGCGCCAAGCAGATCCAGGACCTGGTCGGCCAGATCCAGCAGGAAGTCAAGATCATCGCGGAGGGCATCAACCAGGGCGCCGATGCGGTCCGCGTGGAGGTCGACAAGAGCTCGGTGATCCTGCAGCAGCTCGAGCAGATCCGCACCGATGCGGCAGGCATCGCCGCCGGCGCGGGCGACATCGCCGCCGCTGCCGCGCAAAGCAACGTCGCCGCGCACCAGGCCCTCAAGGG
This sequence comes from uncultured beta proteobacterium, assembly GCA_903845345.1. Classification (GTDB taxonomy): domain Bacteria; phylum Pseudomonadota; class Gammaproteobacteria; order Burkholderiales; family Burkholderiaceae_C; genus Scleromatobacter. Next base: position 37,442 of record CAIMXF010000018.1, on the reverse strand, counting down.
TGCCGAACAGATCGCCGCGGCGTCCACCCAGCAATCGTCGGCCTGCGAGGAGGCCAACAAGACCGTGACCGAGCAGACCACGGCGCTGTCGCAGTGCGAGCAGACCGCGCTGGGCCTGTCCGAGATCGCGGACGAGCTGAAGAACTCCACGGACATCGCCAAGAGCGCGGAGGAGGTGGCGAGCGCCGCCGAGGAGCTGTCGAGCGCCGTCCAGGAGATCAACCGTTCGGCCGCGCAGATCATGGTCGCGCTCGACGAGATCCGCAAGGGCGCGCAGACCCAGGCCGCCGCCAGCGCGGAATCGGCCGCGGCGGTGACGCAGATCGAGCAGGGTGCGCAGATCGCGGAGTCGCGTGCGGCCAGGGGGAATGAACGTGCGGAGTCCATCCGCGCGCTGATGGGCGACAACAAGAAGAACATCGACAGCCTGATCGCCGGCATCGCGACCAACGTGCAGTCCACGCAGACCAGCATCGGCCAGGTCAAGGACCTCGAACTCGTGTCGCGCAAGATCGACAAGATCGTCGACGCGATCGCCCAGGTCTCGGTGCAGACCAACATGCTGGCCGTCAACGGCAGCATCGAGGCCGCGCGCGCCGGCGAGTACGGCAAGGGCTTCGTGGTGGTCGCAACGGACATCCGCAACCTGGCGCACGACTCGGCCGAGAACGCCGACCGGATCAAGGACATGGTCAAGTCCATCCAGGACCAGATCGGGCTGGTGGGACGCGACCTGAGCGCGATCGTCGGCTCGGCGCTGTCGGAGGTCGACAAGGCCAAGGCGATCACGTCGAGCCTGAATCGCATCGAAGGCGACGTGGCCGAGATCCAGAAGGGCAACGCCGACGCGGTGGCGGCCGCACAGGAGATCGCCACGGCCGTCAACCAGGTCAAGATCGGCGTCGAACAGGTCTCTGCAGCGGCGACGCAGGCCGAGAAGGCGGCCGAACAGGCCGCCACGGCCGCTCGCCAGCAATCGCAGGGCGCCGAAGAGCTCTCGGCCGCCATCGAGGAAATCGCCTCGCTCGCCGACGAGCTGCAGAGCGCCTGAACACGCTCTCCCGAACTTCCCCAATCATCGGAGGTGTGACATGAGCACAGCTTTGCTCGAGCGTGAAACCCGTGCTGCGGACGACAGCGGAGCGGGCCCTCGGACGTCGCTGGACGCCGACGACGTCGGCGTCGACGAGGCCGTTGCTGGCACCGCCAATCAATACGTCACGTTCGCCATCGCGGGCGAGATGTTCGCGGTTCCCATCGCGCCGGTCCAGGAGATCATCCGCCTGCCGGAGGTGGCCAGCCTGCCGCTGGCCCCGCGCGCGCTGGACGGCCTGGCCAACCTGCGCGGGCGCGTGCTGCCGATCGTCAACCTGCGGCGACTGTTGGGCTGCGCCGACCGTGCCAGCGACGATGCGACGCGCGCGCTCGTCATCCACATCGGCCAGCCGCTCGGCTTCGTGGTCGATCGCGTGGCCAGCGTGGTCACGATCGAGCCCGGCGAGATCGAGCCGGCCGACGCGATCCAGACCATCGTCGCCGTCGATTATCTCAAGGGCGTGATCCGGCGCCCGCGCGCCGACGGCGGTCACGACATGTTGCTGTCGATCGACTTCGAGCGGCTTGTCGAAGGCCAGCTCAGCGCGATCGGTGCCCGCCAGAAGGACGCGCAAGGGGGTGCGGCCAGGCGGACGGCGAACGACGCGACGCAGGACGTCGAGGATGTTCGCGTCGACGAGTTGCGCCTGGTGTCGTTCACCGTCGCCGACCAGGAATACGCCCTCGACATCGCCGAGGTGCAGGAAATCGTGCAGCTTCCGGCCTGCGTCAACGAGTTGCCGCATTCGCCCGGACACGTGCTGGGGGTGATCTCGCTGCGCCAGCGCCTGCTGCCGCTGGTCAGCCTGCGCAGCCTGTTCGGATTGCCGCCGCAGGCGCATTCGGAACAGCAACGCATCGTCGTCACGTCACTGCCAGGGGGCCTCGACGTCGGGCTCGTCACCGATTCCGTCAAGGAAGTGCTGGGCGTGCCGCGTTCGCAGGCCGATGCGATGCCCGGCATGCTCGCCGGCGAGGAGCAACTGCAGGAAATTTCTTCCATCTGCCGCCTCGACGGCGGCAAGCGCCTGGTGTCCATCCTCGCCGTGGACAAGCTGCTGCGACTGCCCGCCATCGGCCAGGCCCTGGACGCGGCCAGGCACGCCCGCATCGACCACGCCGCGCAGGAGAACCGAGACATGGACATGAACCCGAATGGTGAAGTGGACGAGGCCGGCGGCACGCCCGACGACGACGTCCAGGTCGTGATCTTTCGCCTGGGCGCCGAGGAATTCGGCGTGCCCATCATGAGCGTGCAGGAGATCGTGCGCGTGCCGGAGACGCTGACGCGCGTTCCGCGCACGCCGAGCTTCGTGGAAGGCGTGATCAACCTGCGGGGGACGGTGCTGCCGGTGATCGACCAGCGCGGCCGGCTCGGCCTGCCGCCCATGGCACGCAACGACCGCCAGCGCATCATGGTCTATCTGCTGGGCGGCTTGCGCACGGGCTTCATCGTCGATTCGGTCGCCGAGGTCCTGCGCATCCCGCGCGGGCGCATCGTGCCGGCGCCGATGATGTCCGAGGAGCAGGGTCGCCTGATCAGCCGTGTCGCCAACCTCGAGGGCGACAAGCGCCTGGTGATGCTGATCGATCCGGCGCATCTGTTGCAGGGGCCCGAGATCCAGGCCGTCGGACAGATCGGCGCGCCGCCGTCGGACGCGAGCGTACGGCGCGTCGCGGTCGGCGCGGCCTGAGCGTCGAGCGGCGGATGACCGACATGAAGAAGATCCTGGTGGTGGACGACTCGGCGCTGATGCGCAAGTTGCTGACGGGCGTGCTCGTCGAGGCCGGCTACGACGTGCGCAGCGCGCGCAACGGCGCCGAGGGCGTCGACATGGTCGTGCAGTGGCAGCCCGACGTGGTGACGCTCGACATCAACATGCCCGAGATGGACGGACTCACGGCGCTCTCGCTGATCATGTCGGCGCGCCCGACGCCGGTGGTGATGGTGTCGTCGCTGACGGAAAAGGGCGCACTGGCCACGTTCGAGGCGCTCGCGCTCGGCGCCGTCGACTTCATTCCCAAGCCGGGCGGCACGATCTCGCTGCACGTGGACGACATCAAGGCGGTGCTGCTCGACAAGGTGCGCGCGGCGTCGCGGGCACGCCTGGGCCGGCGGCCGAACGCAAGGGCGGCCGTACCCGTGTCGACGCCGCTGGCGACGGCGCCGACGCCGCGCCCGGTCGTCCCGAGCACGACGGCTCCGGTGCGTGCCAGGAGCCCGTTGCCGGGCCTCGTGATGATCGGCGTGTCGACCGGCGGCCCGCGCACGCTGGAAGACATCCTGCCCCGTCTGCCGGCCGACTTCGCGTGGCCGATCCTGGTGGCTCAGCACATGCCGGCCAACTTCACCGACACGTTCGCCCGGCGCATGGACAGCCTCTGCGCGCTCGACGTGGTGGAAGTGGCCTCCGCCATGGCCATCGTGCCGGGCAAGGTCTACATCGGACGCGGCGGCACCGACATCACGGTCACCGCACGCGTGGGCGTCCTGCACGTCGCGCCCCGGCCGGAGACGCCCACGGTGCTCTGGCATCCGTCGGTCGAGGTGATGGTCGACAGCGCCATGCACCACGTGCCGCCCGAACGACTGGTCGGCGTGATGCTGACCGGCATGGGCGACGACGGCGCCGAGGCGATGGCGCGCCTGCGCGCGGCCGGAGGCAGGACGATCGCCGAGTCGGCAGATACCGCCGTCGTGTTCGGCATGCCCAACGAACTCATCGAGCGCCGCGGCGCCACGCTCGTCCTGCCCTGCACGGCCATCGCCGCGCAGCTACGCCACTGGCTGCAATGACTGCGGCCCGGTCACACATTCGAGGGAATTCGCGATGGGACTCAAGAAGCAGACAGACGCCTCCGCGCGGCATCCGTTGGCGACGCGCGACTACACGCGCGACCTGCCCGGGCTGATCGCGCAGATGGGCGACGTCGAGGCCGCCGTGCGCCGATGGGCGGTGCGCGACCTGGCAGCCCATCCCGCCGCCGCCGCCGCCCTCGGGGCACGGCTTGCCGTCGAGACCGATCACAGCGTGCGATCGGCCCTGTTCAGCACGCTTGCCCGGCTCGGCGGCGACGACGCCGTCACGGCGATGCTGCCCTTGCTTCGCAGCGAGGAGCCGGAATTGCGCAATGGCGCGATCGAGGTCCTGTCCGGCTTGCCGGAGGCCGTGGCGCCGCACGTCGAAGCGCTGCTGCGCGATCGCGACAGCGACGTGCGCATCTTCGCCGTCAACCTGCTGGGCGACCTGCGCCACTTGCGCATCGTGGCGTGGCTGGAGCGCGTGCTGATGAACGACGTCGCCGTCAACGTGGTGGGTGCGGCTCTCGAGGTGCTCGCCGAAGTGGGGACGGCCGCCTCGCTGCCGGCGTTGCGTGCGGCGGCGCGGCGGTTTCCCGATGACGCGTTCATCGGCTTCGCGGTCGATGTCGCCATCGAACGGATCGGCACGCCATGAAGACGGCCAGCCTCGCCGCGAAGCCCGGCATCGTCGCCTTGCCCCCGGTCATCACCGACGCCGATTTCCGCAAGTTCGCGGAATTCTTCTACCGCAAGACGGGCATCCACTTCGACGATTCCAAGCGCTACTTCGTCGACAAGCGGCTCGTGGAACGCATCGAGAGTACCGGCGCGGAGACCTTTCGCGCGTGGTTCGTGGCCCTGCGCTTCGAGACCGATGGCGCCGAGCTGCAGCAGCTCGTCAACATCATGACGGTCAACGAGACCTACTTCTTCCGCGAGTCCTACCAGTTCGACTGCCTGGTCAACAACATGCTCGACGAGGTGGCGGCGCGCAAGCGACCGGGCTCGCGCATCCGCATCTGGTCGATCCCGTCGTCCACCGGCGAAGAGCCGTATTCGATCGCGATCTACCTGCTGGATCGCTGGGCGAAGATCGACAAGTACGACGTCGAGATCCTGTCCTCGGACATCGACACCAGCGTGCTCAAGGCGGCGCAGCGGGGCATCTACTCGCAGCGCTCCGTGGGCAACCTGCCGCCGCAGACCCTGAAGAAGTACTTCACGCAGAACGGCGACAACGAGTGGCGCATCTCGCGCGACCTGGTCGATTCGGTGGAGTTCAGCCGCGTCAACCTTTCCGAGCCGGCCGACACGCGACGCTTTCGCGACATCGACGTGATCTTCTGTCGCAACCTGCTGATCTATTTCGACGACCTGTCGCGACGCGTCGCGGCCGAAGCGATGTTCGATGCCATGAGTCCGGGCGGTTTCATCTGCCTGGGCCATTCGGAATCGATGAGTCGGATGTCGTCCCTCTACACCGTGCGCCGGTTTCCGGACGCCATGGTCTACCAGAAGCCCCTGGAGGCATGAACATGTACCGGATTCTCGTCGTCGACGATGCCGCCACCGTGCGGATGTACCACCGCAAGCTGCTGGGCGATGCAGGCTGGCATGCCGAGGAAGCCCTGAACGGGGTCGAGGCGCTGGAACGGATTCACTCGCAGGAGGGCGACGAAGCGTTCGATCTCTACGTGGTCGACGTCAACATGCCGCGCATGGACGGCTACAGCTTCGTGCGCGAGCTGCGCCGGCTCGAGCCGCGCCACCAGGCGCCGGTGGTGATGGTGTCGACCGAGGCGCAACGCCAGGATGTCGATGCGGCACTCGACGCCGGTGCCAATGCCTATCTCGTCAAGCCGGCGCAGCCGCTCGACCTCGTGCTGAGCGCCGCCTTGCTGCTCGGCGATCGGCAGGCCGCCCGGGCCGCCACCCAAGGAGTCAGGACATGAACCAGGCCGACCTGCTCGATCAGTTCGTCATCGAGGCCAGGGAATGCCTCGAGACCATCGGCAAGCGATTGCTCGACGTCGAACAGGATCCCGACAACGATGAATTGCTCAACGACCTGTTCCGTTCGGTGCACACGCTCAAGGGCAACTGCGGGTTGTTCGAGTTCAAGCCGCTCGAGCGCGTCGTGCACGCCGGCGAAGACCTGCTCGACCGGGTGCGCCATCGCACGCTGGCCTACAGCGCGGTGCTGGCCGACGCACTGCTCGAGGCGATGGACTACAGCGCGCAACTGATCGACCAGATCGAGCGGCATGGCCGCATCGAGGACGGTGCCGACGCGCGCTCGATCGCGCACGCGGGCGCGCTGCGGGCGTTCGTCTGTGGCAGCGCTGCGGCGTCGTCGGAGGCGACTTCAGCCGCGGTTCCTGCAGTGGCGGCAGAGCTGGCATCCATCGAGGACGCGACGCCATCGTGGACGAGCCGCCTGGACCTGGCGGCGTTCGCGTCGAAGCCAGGCGTGCTGGCCCTGCGCTACCTGCCCGAACAAGGCTGCTTCTTCAAGGGCGAGGACCCGTGGCGGCTGGCTCGCACGGTTCCCGGGCTGCTGCAATTGAAGGTCGAAGGCGCCGGCGCGTGGCCGCAGGGCGACGAACGGGCCGCGTGGGACTGCTACCAGTGCAACCTGGACATCGTGCTGTGCACGGATGCGCCGCGCGCCGAGGTGGAAGCGCATTTTCGCTGCGTGGCCGAGCAGGTGGCGTGGTGCGATGCGACGGTGAACGCCCGCGCCGCTGCGCCTGCGAGCGACGGGGTTGTCTCGCCGCTGCTGCGCAAACGCGCCGCCGGGCTCTGGAGCGACCAGTGCGATCTGCTTGCGCGCGCCGGCCATTCCGCCGGAACGGTGCATGCAGCCCGACGCGCGTTGACACACCTGCTCGCCTGCCTCGAAGGCGCGGTGGCCTCGGCGGCGAGCGCCAGCCTGGCGGAATTGTCCGGGGAGGTCTCGGCGTCGTCCCTGCTCGCCTGGGCCCGATCCAACGCGCCGGCGGCCGAGGCCGTCGTCGTGGCGCTCCCGGCGCCGGACGCCATGAATCCCGACAGCGACGGCGGCGCGGTGCTGCCTCGCATCGAGGACGGCGCCTCCGCTGCGCCCCAGAAGGTGCTCAAGGTCGGCCAGGAAAAGATCGACCGCCTGATGGAGCTGATCGGGGAGATGGTGGTCGCCAAGAACAGCCTGCCCTATCTGGCGCAGCGTGCCGAGGAGGTGTTCCAGCAACGCGAGCTGGCGCGCGAGATCAAGGCCCAGTACGCGGTCATCAATCGTATCGCCGACGACCTGCAGCACGCCATCATGCAGGTGCGCATGCTGCCGGTCGGCGCCGTCTTCCAGCGCTTCGGCCGCCTGATCCGAGACATCTCCCGCAAGCTCGGCAAGGAAGTCAACCTGGTCGTCGAGGGCGAGGACACCGAGGCGGACAAGAACGTGATCGAGTCGCTGGCGGATCCGCTGATCCACATCCTGCGCAACAGCCTGGACCACGGCATCGAGCTGCCGGAGGTGCGCCGCGCCGCGGGCAAGCCGCCCGCCGGGACCATCCGCATCGTGGCGCGCCAGGAGAGCGACCGCGTCATCATCGAGATCCAGGACGACGGCGCCGGCGTGAACGCCGCGCGGGTGCGCGACAAGGCCGTGGAGCGAGGGCTCATCCACGCCGACCAGGCCGCCACGCTTTCCGACGACGACGCGGTGCAGCTGATCTTCCTGCCCGGCTTCTCCACGGCCGACCAGATTTCCGACCTGTCCGGGCGCGGCGTCGGCATGGATGTCGTGCGCACCGCGATCGAGCGCATCAACGGCGGTGTCGAGCTGAGCAGCGTGCAGGGCCAGGGCACGACGCTTCGCCTGTCGCTGCCTCTGTCGATGGCGGTCACGACCGTGATGGTGGTCGAGAGCGCCGGGCGGCGCCTGGGCGTGCCGATGGACCTGATCGTCGAGACCGTGCGCGTTCCCGCGTGCGACATCCACCACTTCAAGCAGGCGCGCACCACGGTCTTGCGCGGACGCGTCGTGCCGCTGCGCGCCTTGAACGATCTGCTCGCGCTGGACGCAGCGCCGATTCCGAACGACGCGGGCGAACTGGCCGTGCTGGTCATCCGCCACGACAACGAGAGCATCGGGCTGCTGGTCGATCAGTTCCAGGGCGCCAGCGACATCATCCTCAAGCCGCTCGAAGGCGTCCTGGCAGGCCTGATCGGCTTCGCCGGCACGGCGTTGATGGGCGACGGCGGTGTGCTGATGGTGCTCAATCCGAAGGAGTTGCTGCAATGACGATCCGCTACCTCAAGAAGCACGCCGCGCTCGAGGGCCACGTCGCAGTGGACGACGCCGAGGCGCTGGCGCAGTGGCTGTTGCAGCAACGCGAGCCCGCCGTCCATCTCGGCAAGTGCGAGGACGTCCACGGCGCGGTGCTCCAGGTTCTCCTGGCATTGCGCCCCACGTTCAGATCAGCACCCGTCGATCCGTTGCTGGCCGCCGTGCTGGGCCTCGCCTGAATCGGATTCGACCGAACCTTTCGAACCCAAGAACCCCAGGGAAAAACCATGAAAACCATATTTGTCGTCGACGACTCCGCCACGATGGTCATGAGCCTGAAGAACTCGCTCGAGATGGCGGGCTTCGGCGTCGAGACCGCGCCGGATGGCGAACAGGCGATGGCGCGTATCGCCAAGGGCCTGAAGCCCGACCTGATCATCACGGACATCAACATGCCGAAGATGGACGGCCTCGAACTGATCCGCAACATCCGCAAGGTGATGCGCTTCATCCCGATCCTGACGCTCACCACCGAAAGCCAGCAGGCCAAGCGGGACGAGGCCAAGAAGCTCGGCGCGACCGGGTGGATGGTCAAGCCGCTGGCTGCGGCAGACCTGGTGAAGGTGATTCGCCAGCTTCTTCCCGGCACCTGAGTCGCTCACCGATTCGAACACGTCTGGCGGCCCCGAGGCGCCATCCGCTCCCCCTCGTCGATTGCCTTGCCATGACTGCCCCAGATCTCTCACGCAAGACCCCCTTGTCCAGGCTGCGCCGATGGGCTCTGAACCTGGTCCGTGGACGCACGGCTTCCGGGCGCGCGGGTGCCGTTGCGATGGACGGCCTGCGCGCTTTCGATGCGCAGATGATGAGTCAGCTCGGGCGAGCGGTCGGGTTGTCCGAGAGATCGGCGCTGGATTTCATCGACCGCGCCGGGACACTGCACCAGCTGTCAGGCAGGCTGGTGCGCTACCTCGACGAGGCACGCGTCCAGAGTGAGGCGATGCAACAGGGCATCGAGAGAAACGGGCACGTCATCCGCGAACTGGCCGCTTTCGTTCAGACGATACCCGAGCAGATCGCGCAGGAGCGCGACCAGCTCAAGGCGCTGCTGTCCGAAGTCAAGGGCCTGACCGAGATGACGGACACGATCCGGGGCATCGCACGCCAGACCGAGATCCTGGCGATCAACGCCGCCATCGAAGCGGCGCGCGCCGGGGACGCGGGGCGTGGCTTCGCCGTGCTGGCGGGAGAAGTGCGTCGGCTCGCGACGCAGGCGAACGCCTCGGCGGAAAAGGTCAGCCGCGACATCGGTTCGCTGGTGAAGACGGTCGAGTCCGGCTACAGCGTCGAGTTCGACGCGCGCACCCGCCACAACGAAGCCGAAGCGGCACGGTTGGGCGGCCTGACGCTCAAGCTCGACGAAAGCTATGTCGACATGCGGCAGTTCTACGACATGCTGATGACCGCCGTGGCAGGGCACAACGGTGAACTCGATCGGGGTCTCGCCCTGCTGCTGGATACGGCGCAGACCCAGGACGTGATCAAGCAGGTCATCGACCGGGTGCAACCGGCGATGGAGGTGCGCAATGCGGTGCTGTCCGACCTGATCTTGCGCCTGCGTTCGGGCGACGGCGAAACCTCCGACATCGATGTTCGCGCAGGCGCCCTGGCCGTCGACTACCTGGCGCAGGAAGCGCTGCACCGCAACCCGGATGCCCCGGTCGAGGCCGAACCGGGTGTCCCGGCCCGGCGCATCGAACTCTTCTAGAGCGAGCCATGCACGAGTGCGTGCGTCGTCTGCGACTGCGGAATCGCGAGGCGAGCCCGTGCCCGGAAACCTGCCCGGGCGCGGCGCCTCGATGCGCTCAGAGGCCGGCTGCGTCCGCGCCCATGTAGCGGTCGAACTCCTCGGTGTAGCGAGCGCTCAGCCGCATCTGCAATGCGGCATCCGCTTCGGAGGCCAGAGCCGGAAACCACTTGCTTTCCTCCTCGTACACGTGGTGCGCGACCGCGCCACGCACGTGCTCGAGCTTGTCCAGATACTCCTGGCTCATCGGGTCCAGCGTCTCGAGCGCTGCCAGGTTGATCTTCGCGCCGCTCTGCTCGGTGTAGGCCGCGGTGGCGTGGCCCTTCTGGTCGCCGAGCGCCATCGCCGGGTACAGCACGGCTTCCTCGGCGACCGAGTGGCCGGTCAGCAGTGTCCCCAGCCACTTCTGCGCGCGACGTCGACCGTTGGCGTCACCGGCGTCCTTGACCGCGGCGAACGCCGCTTCGATCTGCTGATGATGGTCGAGCACGCGAGCGAGCCAGGGGGCGTCGTTGGCGGCTTGCCGGGCGGTGGCACGTGCAGAGCGTCGCTCCTCTTCCGATTCGAGGGGGGTGACGGCGGCGACGACCTTGTCGATGATTGTCATGACGGGATTCCATTCTTGAAGGTGGAGGCGGGCGGACGGCCTGGCCGACCGCGGCGGGCGATGAGCGCAGGACTCAGCGCGATTGCTGGCCGCTGCGGCGGTTCGAGTCGTCGCCGCCTTGCTGCAACGAGGCGTCGCGGCGGGGCGACTGCGTGATGTCTTCTTCGTCGAGGCCTGCGCCCGACGGGTCGCTGCGTCCCGACCGGCCCTGCTGGCTGCCCGGCTGGCCGCCGCCCGAGGGATTGGCGCCGCCCGGCATGGCCTGTTGGCCTTGCCGTGCGGATTGGTTCTGCTGGTTCGCGCCGGACGGGTTGCCAGACGATGCGTTGCTGCCTTGATCCTGTTGCTGGTTCTCGATCATGGTGGCTCCTGGTTTGGGTTGGACGCGCCGCATGCCGGCGGCCCCGACCTCGGCGACCGCCGAAGTTCGTGGGCTGATGCAGCAACGCTCGTTCCTGCACGCGCCGAGGAGCTGTCGAGAATGCATCCCGCGCAGGCCAGGAACGCGGATGCGACTCGAAGGCCTCGCAGCTCGACGATCCCTGCGCGACCCGGAAGGCCAGGCACCGGGTAGGTGTCCGGCGGTCGAGACTTCGGCAAGACCGCAAGCCGCATCTCAGTTGGTGCGCCACTCCAGTTTGATGAAGACCGTCGGCCCGAACCGAGCCGAGCTCGACGGATCGAACTCGACATGCCGTCGCCCCAGTTCCTGGGCCAGGACGCTCACGTTCAGGCCCGGCAGCCATCGCCAGGCAAGACGCAGGTCGGCCACGGTATACGCCGGGACGGCCGGCGCCGGCAGCGACGCGACGTGCCGGACCGTCACGTCGAAGTCGACCGTTCGCGCCAGCCGCGATGTCGATCGGAGCGACCATTGCTGTCGAGGATCGTCGCCGAGGTTGGCCACCGAGTTGGCGCCGGCAAGCGGCGACGCGTTCAGCGATTCGCGCAGCGCCATCCAGCCGACGGAAACACGCCAGTCGCGTGCCAGGTCGGCGTTGGCCCACGCCTCCACGCCCGAGACGCCGCCCCACGCCAGATTGTCGATGGTGGTCGGCGCCGCCTTTCCGGCCCGCAGCTTCTGGTACTCGTCGTGGAAGGCCGTCACGGAGTAATTGATGCCGGACGCCTGCTGGCCGCGCAGGCCCAGTTCGAAGACGTTGGCGACTTCGGACTGGAAGCTCGGGCCGCCTTCGATGATGTAGGGCGGCCTGGCCGGGAAATAGAAGTCGCGGTCCAACCTGGCGGGGGCACGTACCGCGCGCGAAGCGGAACCCCAGAGCGACCCGAGGCCTCCCAGGTCATAGGTCGCCCGCAGGGTCGGCAGGAACTCGGCGCCCGTGTAGACGTTCGTCTCCACCTTGGCGCCGCCCGTCAGGCGCAGTCGCTCGCTCGCCCGATACTCCTCCTGCACGAAGATGTTGCCCCAGCTGAGTTCGCGCGCCGCGGGCACGAACGCGACGAGCGGCGTGGGATCCGTCTCGTCGATCGCATGGCGGTAACCCAGGCCCCAGATGAGCTGGTGATCCTTGCCGAGTGCAGGCACCTGATCGAACTGCACGTCGACAGTGCGGGTGTGGTCATGGAATTCGATGGCTTCGTCCCGGCTCGCCTGGTCGAACCAGCCCTGCAGCTGCCAGTTGGAGCCATCCGGCAGGTCCCGGTGCCATCGCGCCAGCAGGTTGGCACCGGACATGTCGGCCGACGTGGTCGTCTTGCCGTCGCCCCCGGCCTGGTACAGGTCGCCCTGGATCGTCACCGTGTCCAGGGCGCCGCGCCAGTCCGACCGGAAGCCCGCCTGCTGGCGGTCCTGGTGGTCGTCGAGCGCCTTGCCCGACGGTAGCGTCGTGTGGCTGCGATCCAGCTGGGTCGCGTAGACGCGCCAGGCGCCGCCGTCGAAGCGGTCGCCCAGGCGCACCGAGGCCTCGTTGCCCGTGGCACCCGCATGCCCCGCGACGAGCAGGCCCTGCGTCTCGTGCGCGGCACGCGTGATGACGTTGATGACGCCGTTGACCGCGTTGGCGCCCCACAGCGTGGCCCCCGCGCCGCTGATGACCTCGATGCGCTCGACGTCCTCGAGCATGACCTGCTGCGCATCCCAGAAGACGCCGGAGAACAGCGGCGAATACACGGTACGGCCGTCGATCATGACCAGCAGCTTGTTGCCGATGGCATTGTTGAATCCGCGCGCGCTGATCGCGTACTGGTTGGCGTTGATGCGCGCGACCTGCAGGTTGGGCGCCAGGCGCAGCGCCTCGGGCAGGCTGGTGGCCGCGGAACGCCGGATGTCTTCGGCCGTGATGACGAAGATCGACGCGGCTGCCTGCTGCACCGGCTGGGGCCGCCCCGTGACCGACGTGACGGGAATGCGGCCGAGTTCCTCGAGGCTGAGATCGCCGATGTCGGCGACTTGAGTCATGGCCGGGGCGTCCGCCGCGAGCGCGGTGCCGGCCAGTCCGAGCGCGGCCGCGCCGGCAACGGCAGCCTGGCGGATCGTTCGAATCATTCGTGCGTCCTTTCTCGCGCGTTCACTGGTCATGGGCGTCTCCAATCTGGTTCGCGATATCCGGGACAACCGCGCCGGCGAGCGCCTCGAGCAGGGCTTCCGGCGATATCGGCTTGACGAAGTGCCGATCGAAGCCGGCCTGGGTCGCCTGGTCCTTGTCGCTCGCCTGGCCCCAGCCGCTGACCGCGAACAGGACGATCCCCGCGGTCGACGGGTCCGCGCGCAGCGCGCGCGCCAGGTCGTAGCCGTTGAGCTGCGGCATCCCGATATCCAGGATCGCGGCATCGGGCGGCCGCGATCGTGCGGCCGACAGCGCGGCCTGGCCGTTGGCCACGGTGCGAACCTGGATGCCTGCGGCCTCGAGCGCGACCTGCAGGCTGGCGGCGAAATCGAGGTTGTCGTCCGCGACCAGGACGTCGAGCCCGGCCAGCGACGCCGGCGCTGCCGCGGGCCCGGCTTCGGGCGCGGCGATCGCCGACGTCACCGCGGTGGGCAGGCGAACCGTGAACGTCGATCCGCGTCCGATGCCGTCGCTGGCAACGCCGATCGATCCGCCATGCAGCAGGACGAGCTGGCGTGCCAGGGTCAGGCCGATCCCCAGCCCGGTATTGCCGCGCTCCAGGCTCTTGTCGCCCTGTTCGAACAAGTCGAACACGCGTTCCTGCATGGCGGGCTCGATACCAACCCCCGTATCTCGCACATCGACGCGCGCCTCGTTGCCATCGCACTCGGCCCTGACGTCGATGCGTCCGCCTTCGGGCGTGTATCGGCACGCGTTGCTCAACAGGTTGGAGAAGACCTGCAGCAGCCTGGCCGAATCGCCGATCAACCAGCAGGGCGCGTCGGCAATCGCGCCGTCGAGCTGCAATCGACGGGCGCGCGCCGTCGGCTCGATGAGTTCGAGCGCGGACCGCAGCACCTGGTGCAGGTCGACGTGGGACATCTGCAGCGACAGCTTTCCCGTGGTGATGCGCGAGACGTCCAGCAGATCGTCGATCAGGCGCACGACATGGCGCAGCTGGCGATCGAGGATCCCGAGCGCCTTGCCGCGTGCGGCCGGCGGGATGTCATCGCGGCGCAGCAGCGACAGCGCGTTCATCATCGGCGCGAGCGGATTGCGGATCTCGTGCGCGAGCGTCGCCAGGAATTCGTCCTTGCGGCGGTCGGCCCCGCGCAGGCTTTCCTCCGCCCGCTTGCGCTCGGTGACTTCCCGGCCGAGCTCTGCCGAGTTGGCCTCCATCTCCGACAACATGCCGTTGAACGCCTCCACCAGCGCGGCGATCTCGCGCGTCTCGGCAGCGGGCGCACGAAGCCGCCAGTCGCGTTCGAGCATCACCTCCTGCGCGACCCGGGCCACGCGCGCGATCGGCGCGGTGATCCGAGCCTGGACCCGGCTGAACACCAGCAACGCAATCACCAGCGACGCCGCCATCACCAGCGCCTGGATCGCGGCGTAGCTGCCGATGCGACGCAGCACGTCGTGATGGGCGCGCAGGTACAAGGTGCCGACGCGTTCGCCGTCGTGGTAGACGTCGTAGGCGAGTTCGAGATCGTCGCCCGAGAATCGGCTTCCGAGACTCGGCAGCGGATTCTGCGCGGGCAACTCGCCCGTGCCCTGCGGATCGGCGTGATACCGGGCGAAGGGACGCCCGTTGGCGCTGAAGACTTCCGCGATGCGGATGTCGCGCCGCTCCGCGAGCGACGACAGCTGTTGCGCCGCGGCGTCCGGGTCGTTGAAGACGAGGGACGGCACGAGCGCCTTGGCCAGGATGATCTCCTGCGTGTGCAACTCGTCGACCGCCTGGTCGCGGTAGCGATCGAATTCGTAGGCGACGATCAGGCAGGCATTCAGGGCCAGCGCGATCAGCGCGGTCAGCATGAACGCCCGGGTCAGCTGCGAGCGAAGCGTGGCGGATCTCATGGCGTCTCCTCCACGACCTTCGCCGCGACGCTGAGGAGCTTGGAGCTCAACCGGATGTCGGCCCGATGGGCGGCGGGCAGCGAGGCTTCGAAGCGAAGGCGGCCGTCGATCTCCACGAAGTCGAGGATGGCCCCCGCCTTCAATCCGTCGGAGATGTCGGTCACCACGAGCATGTGGGCACGGCGCGCATCGTCGATGAGTCGCGCGGCGTCGCCGGCGGCCGACCTGCCGATGAACAGTACCTGCATGTCCGCAGGCAGGCTGTCCGTGTTGACCACGCGCGCCTCGACGGGACGGCCCAGCACCAGCCGCCCCCGCGCGATCCGGGTCAGCTCGTCGAAGACCTTGGGCGCACCTGCCAGCCCGATGACGATGGGCGAACTGCTCGTCTTGAAAGCCTCGGCAGGCCAGTCGACGAAGCCTGGAAACTTGTGCAGGTAAGCCGCTTCGACGGCTTCCTCGGCAGCGGCGGGGGGCTGGGCATGCGCCATCGTCGTGACCGCTGCCGCCACGGCCAGGCCGGCCAGCCAGCGCGGGCAAGGGATCGCGGGGGGCGCCAAGGCGGGCATCGATGACGATTTCGGAGGCAAGGCCGGTGATTTTCTTCACGTTTGTCGGCTGGCAGCAATAGTCCATACCTGGGAAAAACGTGCATTGCCTCTTGGGGTGGATTCGACGGTCGGGGAACATCGCAGGACCGTGGCGTCCGACCTGCTCGACAGTAGATCGCCGCCGTGGCGGATACCCCGAGGCGACGACGCCATTGATCTGGGCGTCCGGCTGCGCTGTCCGCGCAAATGCAACAGGTCGGCGCCTTGACCGGCAAAGTGTGGCTGCCTCGGTCGCAGATGCAGCGTGCAAGCTCGGGTCGGTGCAGCCTGCGGCCCTGCCCGCCGAGCAGCAGGGTGACGGTGGCTTCGACAAGCAAGGACACGGTTGATGGCGGGAGCCTCCTTGGCGAGCTTGCCCTCGCACGCCGGCCGACCGCGTGCGGCATGGATCTGCGCCCCCCGGGGAATGGATGCCGGTCAGCGGCCCGCGTCTGTACTTCCCTACAGACATCGGACTGCATTGCGCGGATAAGCGTTCATGCAAACCAAGGTCACGCCGTGATCGAACCGGATTCGTTCGAGATCGTCGTATCGGCCGATTCGATGCGCGGGCCAGCCCCGGAGCGGGTCGCCGCCCCGGTTCGTCAAGAAGGCGCGACTCCCGGCATTCGCCACAGCGTTCGCTCTGCGCCAGTCACGCACCCTGCCAACGGGCCTGCCTATCGTTTCATCCGGGGCGACGGCGACCCGACCGGCGAGCGATGCAATAAAGCCCTCGAGCTTCCCGAGCAAGTCGACCCGGCCCTCCGGCCCGATGTCGCCGCAGGTGCTCTGACGGCCTTCCGCGCCTTCAACGCGCACTTCTCGGAAGGACCCCATGCCGAATTCGATACGTCCGTCTGCGCCTGAACCTGGCCTCGACGCGGGCCCGCGGCTCTTCAAGGTCAGCGTGGACAATTGCGATCGCGAGCCGATTCACATCCCCGGGTCGATCCAGGCGTCGGGTGCGCTGCTGACCTTCGAGCCGAGCGGCGGTTCGGTACTGCACTCCTCCACGAACATCGGACGCTGGCTGCCCATGGGCAACCTGCCTGCCAAGGGCCGAGCCCTGTCGGAAATCCTGGGCGAGTCCGCCTACGAGCGGGTCTGCAAGGCCCTGACCGGGCGCGCCGGAGGGCCGGTCCGCCACGAGGTGGTGGATCTCCCGGCGCGACCCGGCGAAGGCCAGCCGCTGGCGCTGGAGGCCATCGTCCACAGCCACCGCGGCGTGTGCTTCCTCGAGATCGAACCCGCCGCAGCGGAGGCTTTCGGAGACGACTGGATGCAAGGCCTGAGCGACACGGTGGATGCCTTGCGAAGCGCCACGGGGCTGCAAGACCTGTGGCAGCGCATGGCACAGCGGGTCAAGCGCCTGACCGGCTTCGATCGTGTGATGGTCTACCGCTTCGACGAGGATCATCACGGGCATGTCGTGGCCGACGCCCGCGAGCCCGACATGGACTCGCTCTTCGACCTGCACTATCCGGCCAGCGACATTCCGGCCCAGGCGCGCGAGCTCTACGTCAGCAACCTCGTGCGCTACGTCGCCGATGCAGGCTACGTGCCGGTGCCGGTCCTGCCTTGGATCGATACCGAGCGCCTGCAGCCGCTGGACATGAGCCACGCGACGCTGCGCAGCGTCTCGCCGATCCACATCCAGTACCTGCACAACACGGGCGTGGCCTCCACGCTGACCTTGTCATTGCTGGTCGACGGCCGTCTCTGGGGGCTCATCGCCTGCCACCATCGCACGCCCACGGCCCTGCCGATTCGGCTGCGCCGCGCCTGCTACGCGCTGTCGGTCACCGCCGGCTACATGACCGGCTGGTTCACCAGCCAGGCCCGCATCGCGGTGTCCGCCGAAGCCGCGAAGGCCAAGGCCCTGATCCTCGAGGCCTTCAATCAGGTGCAGGTCCCGCTGTGCGACGTCGTGGAGCACTGCACCACGAGCCTGCTGCAGATGGTCGGAGCCTCGGGGGGCGCGCTCTGGCGTGGCGACGCCGTCCTGCCTTTCGGCCAGTGGCCGGACGGCGCCCGCGGCGAGTCGGTCCTGCGCTTCGTGCGCCACGCCTTCGAGACGTCTGTCTCGCACCAGATCGACACCGAGCAGGCCGTCCTTCAGCCACCGCTCGAAGCCGCCGAACTTCGCGGGGCATGCGGCCTGATCGCCATCAAGTTCGACGGCTTCGCGTCGTCCGGGTTGGTCTGGCTGCGGCCGCAGCACCGCAGCGAGGTGGTCTGGGGCGGCGACCCCGACAAACCCGTGGAGGTGAAGCTCGACGCCGAAGGAAGGACGGTGCTCGGGCCGCGATCCTCGTTTGCTCGCTGGACGACCATCGTCAAGGGCAGGAGCCGCCCCTGGACCGCCGTTGATCGCGAAGCCGTCGCGTCGCTTGCCATCCTGCAACAGGTGCTCGTGGTGCGCGAGTCCTTGGCCCAGATCAGCCTCAGCGACCGGCGCTTCCGAAGCTTGGTGACGCTGCAGTCCGACGCCTACTGGCAGACCGACCTGGACGGCATCGTCTCGACGATGAGCAAGCCTCTGCCATTCGACTATCCGACAACACAGGGCGCGACGCTCCCGGGCCTGTTCGATGGCGCGGGCGACTGCGAGGGCGTCGCCGAGCTGCGTGCCGCGCTGGCCAGAGGCCAGCGGGCATTCCGCGCACTGCGTGTGACAGTCCGTCGACGCGGTGAACGGACTCCCCTCACGTTCCTGCTCAGCGGCGAACCTCTGCGCGACATCGACGGCCAGGGCACCGGCTGGCACGGCACCCTCACCGACATCACGCGCGACGCTCAAGTGGCCAAGGCGATGCAGGAGAAAGCGGCAGCCGAACTCGCGAGCCTGACCAAGTCGAAATTCCTCTCGCAGGTCAGCCATGAGCTGCGCACGCCACTGAATGCCGTGCTCGGCTTTTCGCAACTGGTACTCACGGATCCGACGACACCGCTGTTGCAGCGTACGCAGATCCAGCATGCGTACGACGCGGCGCAATGGCTGCTGACCATGATCACGGATCTGCTGGACTTGTCCCGGATCGAGACCGGCAACCTGGCGGTCACCATGACGGCGGTCGACGTTGGCGCGTTGCTGGATGAAGTGAAGACGATGCTGGCTGCAGACGCCGCGAAGATGGCGGTGGAGATCGAATTGCCCGGTAAGGAATCGAAGGTCTGGGTTCATGCGGACCGCGCGCGCCTGTATCAGGTTCTGGTCAACCTGCTCTCCAACGCCATCAAGTACAACCGACGCGGCGGGCAGGCGCGCGTCCTGATCCGTGAGGCGACTGCGCCCGACCTGGTACGCATCACGGTCGAAGACTCCGGCGCGGGCCTGACCGAGCAGCAGATCGAGCACCTGTTCGAACCGTTCAACCGGCTGGGCCGCGAGGGCCAGAGCGTCAGTGGCAGCGGAATCGGCCTGGTCATCACGCGCCATCTCGTGGAATTGATCGGCGGTCGCATCGAGGTCGAGAGCCGGCCCGGGGCAGGCAGTCGCTTCTCGGTGGACTTGCGCCGTGCAGACGTCGGTGAGGCGGCGACGCCGCCAGTGCAGGCGGGGGCCGCAACGCTGGCGTCGCAGGGCGAGCTCGTGTTGTATGTCGAGGACGACCCGGTCAACGAAATGCTGATGCGAGCGATCGTCGAAGGCCGACTGGGTAGACGTTACGCCAGTGCGACCACCGCAGAAGAGGGCTTGTTGCTGGCTCGCAAGCTGCGACCTGCCGTCCTGCTGGTCGATCTGAACCTTGCGGGCCACGACGGGGTATGGTTGGCGGAGCAGGTTCAGGGCGATCCGCAATTGAGGGGGATCTGCCTGATCGCTGCGACCGCAGATGCGACGTCCCAGACGCGCGCGCGGCTGCTCGCTTCGGGCTTCAGCGATTGCTGGATCAAGCCGATCGACATCAAGACTGTCGACAGCGGATTGCTGTTGTATGCGCCGAACCCGCCCGGTCAAGTCGTTTGAGAAGTCGGTCCCCGGGTCTGGCGGCTGGCCGACCTCGGCCTCTCGCAGGCTTCGCACCCGCCTGCGGTCGCAGCGGAACCTGTCGTTTTCGTGACGGGAACGCGCGGTCGAGTCTGCTAGCGTGTGCGCCATGACGAGCAGCACCGCCCCGCAACTCCAGGTTGGCGAGAACCGCCGTGGCTTCACGTGGGTCGACGGCGTGGTGATGCTGGCGCTGCTCGCGGTGTTCTGGAGCGCGCTGCATTTCGGCAAGGGAATGCTGGTGCATTTCGACGCCTCCGCGCAGCCGGTGGTCGACACCAGCGTCTGGCAGATCCCGTACTACGCCGGGCGCACGTTGTTGCGCATGTGGATCGCCTTCGCGTTCTCGTTGATCTTTGCCGTCGGTACCGGCTACCTGGCCGCGAAGAACGCGCGCGCCAGGATGCTGATCCTGCCGGCGCTCGACGTGCTGCAGTCGGTGCCGGTGCTCGGGTTCCTTTCCGCGACTGTGGCGGCCTTCATGGCGTTGTTCCCGGGCAGCCTGATGGGCGTCGAGTGCGCGGCGATCTTCGCGATCTTCACCGGCCAGGTCTGGAACATGGCCTTCGGGTTCTACCACTCGATGGTCACGATCCCCACCGACATGCAGGAGGCGGCCACCACCTACGGCCTGACGCGCTGGCAGCGCTTCACCACGCTGGAGCTGCCCGCTTCGGCGCACAGCCTGATCTGGAACTCGATGATGTCGTTCGGCGGCGGATGGTTCTTCGTCGCGCAGAGCGAAGCGATCACGGTGATGAACCGCGACATCAAGCTGCCGGGCCTGGGGTCCTACATGGCGCAGGCCGTCCAGGATGGCGACAACAACGCGTCGCTGTGGGCGGTCGTGGCGATGATCGTCCTGATCCTCGTGAGCGACCAGTTGGTCTGGCGCCCGCTGCTCGCCTGGGCGGACAAGTTCAAGATCGAGCTGACCGAGTCGCAGACGCCCGCCACGTCGTGGGTCTACAACCTGCTGCGCGGCGCCTACGTCTTCACCTGGCTGGGCGACCATGTCGTGCGGCCGGTGATGGAGCGCACGCGGCGAATCGGCCGCCGGCAGGCGCGACGGCTCGCGCCGCTGAAGGTGGTGCGCGGGGACCATGTCTGGCGTGCGGTCATCAGCGCGATGCTGCTCTGGCTGGCGTATGAAGTCCTCACCGGCATCGTCGCCGCGGCCGAGGAACTGCGCGGCGCGCTGTCCTGGCCGCTGTTCGGCCACATCGCCTGGCTCGGCTTCCTGACCATGCTGCGCGTCGTGGCGATGACCGTCATCGCCACGCTCGTCTGGACGCCGGTCGGTGTCTGGATCGGCTTCCAGCCGCGCGTGGCCCGCTTCGCGCAACCGCTCGCGCAGATCGGTGCGTCGTTTCCGGTGAACATGACCTTTCCGCTGGTCGTCGGCTGGTTCGTCATGGCCCACATCGCGATCAACTGGGGCAGCATCCTGCTCATCGCCATGGGCACGCAGTGGTACATCCTGTTCAACGTGATCGCCGGGGCGATGGCGATCCCCAACGACCTGAAGGAGGCGGCCACGGTCTACGGCCTGCGCAAGTGGAACCTGTGGCGCACGCTGATCCTGCCGGCGATCTTCCCTTTCTGGGTCACCGGTGCCTGCACCGCGGCCGGCGGCGCCTGGAACGCCAGCATCGTGGCCGAGCTCGCCACTTATGGCGACACGACGCTGAAGGCCGACGGACTCGGCGCCTACATCGCCAGCGTGACCAAGACGGGCGACACGCCCCTGATCATCGCCAGCATCGCGATGATGTCGATCTTCGTCGTGCTGATGAACAAGCTCATCTGGCGCCGCCTCTATGCCTTTGCCGAGCGGCGCTTTCGCCTGGACTGACCATGAACACTGCCATCGAACCCAAGGTCGCGCCGGCCGTTGCCGAACTCAACGCCGTCTCGAAGTCCTACAAGACCGCCGGCGGCCATGAACTCAAGGTGCTGGAGAACATCGACCTGGCCGTCCACCAGGGCGAGCTTCTCGCCTTGCTGGGTCAATCCGGCTCGGGCAAGTCGACGATCCTGCGTTGCCTGACGGGACTGGTCGAGCCGACGTCCGGCCGCGCGATGGCCGACGGCAAGCGGCTGGCCGGCGTGAGCGCCGACGTGTCCATCGTGTTCCAGACCTTCGCCTTGTATCCGTGGCTGACCGTGGAACAGAACGTCGCCGTCGGCCTGATGTCGCGGCAGATGAGCCGCGCCGACCGGCAGACGGCGATCGACCGCGCGATCGACCTGATCGGACTCGGCAACTACCACGCGGCATTTCCGCGCGAACTCTCCGGCGGCATGCGGCAGCGCGTCGGCATCGCGCGCGCGCTGGTCTCGCAGCCCAAGCTCCTGTGCCTGGACGAGGCGTTCAGCGCGCTCGACGTGCTGACCGCCGAGAACCTGCGCCAGGAACTGATCAGCCTGTGGCGCTCGAAAGAGAACGGCCTGAGTTCCATCTTCATGGTGACGCACAACATCGAGGAAGCCGTGGAGATGGCCACGCGCATCGTCGTCGTGTTCCCGCGGCCGGGGCGCCTCGGGCTCGTGCTCGAGAATCCGCTGCCCTATCCGCGCGACACCAAGAGCCCGGAATTCCAGCGCCTGGTCAGCATCATCCACGAGTCGATCACGACGATGACGCTGCCCGACCTGCCACCCGAGGCGCCGCCGGCCGCGGGCCAGCCGGTCTCGCGCGCGCGCTCGCGCATGGAGTCGATCCCCTTCGTGCCCGTGGCCCAGATCCTGGGCCTGCTGGAGATCCTCAGCGGCGCCTCCGAACCGTCCAACATCTACGAGATCTCCGACGAGATCGGCAAGGAGTTCGGCGACACGATCTCCATCGTCAAGGCCGCCGAGATCCTCGACCTGGTCGACACGCCCAAGCACGACGTCGCTCTCACCGACCTGGGTCGGCGCTTCGTCGCGTCGGACCGCGCCGGACGCCACAAGATATTCGCGGAGCAGGTGTTCAAGCTCCGGATCTTCCACATCATCATCGCGCTGCTGGGCGAGTACGAGGAGATCGACGCCGACCGCATCATCGGCGACATCGCCAGCGCCTTGCCCTACGACAGCCCCGAGCGGACGTTCGAGACGATGATCGCCTGGGGCCGCTACGCCGGACTCATGGACTTCAACGCCAAGACGCGGATGGTGTTCGCACCGAAGGACGAAGAGGCCGACGAGCAGGCGCAGGGCTGACGCCCGCTCGTGCAACGGCTTGGCACCGGCCCGCCAGGATGCCTGCGACCACCGGCCTGCTGAAGTAGGCCGTTCCGGGTTGCATCAACCCGACGCCTGCGGGCGGGCCTTCGCGTTCGGCTTGTGGACATGACCGACGTGCGATGCCGATCGCCCCGTGTCGGCGTGCGGGGTGTTGGCCAGCCCGTTGAGGATGCCGCATCGACTGGGCGCCTGGGCGACCTTGCACAGGTCGCGCAGCGCGCGCAGATCCTTGTCGAGGCTGCGCAGTTCCCGTATCCGCGCCTGCACGTGGCCGATGTGTTCGTCCAGCAAGGCGTTGACCTCACCGCAGTCGCCGTCCGCGCCATCCCGGAATTTCAGCAGCACGCGGATCTCGTCCAGGTTCATGTCGAGCGCGCGGCAGTGGCGCACGAAGGTGAGGCGGCTCTGGTGCGTCTCGTCGTAGACCCTGAAGTTGCCTTCGCTGCGCTGCGGCGGCGGCAGCAGCCCGTCGCGCTCGTAGAAGCGGATCGTTTCGATCGGCGTGCCCGTGGCCGCCGCGAGTTCCCCGATTTTCATGAAGCTTCCCTTCAGGCCGGCGCGGGCCTACAGCATCACGACAGTTTAAGGCGTTGACTCTGTAGTGGGTATAGACTCGAAAATCTTCGTCCGATGCTGTCGGACCCTGCGCCATGGGTTCGAGCTGCGTGCCCGACTCGCTGCGAACTCGATGACGAAACGATGAAATTCCATCCGCACTTCTCCTTGCCCGTGTTCGTCCTGCTGGCCTGTTGTGCATCCGCTGGCGCCGCGTCCTCCGCATCGTCCGAGCCCGCACCGTTGGTCGTGCATGACGGCGACCGCATCGTCATCCCGGCCGACTCCCCGCTTCGCAAGCGCCTGGCCGTTGTCGAAGTCGGCGCGCAGACCGGCTCGCACGGCGTCGCGGTTCCGGCGATCGTCGAAGCCGACCCGTCCCGCGTCGTGGCGATCCTGCCGCCGCTCACCGGGCGGCTGATCGAGCTCAAGGTCGGCCTGGGCGACGCGGTACGACGCGGCGAACCATTGGCCGTCATCAGCTCGCCCGACTTCGGCCAGGCGCAGGACGATGCCGTCAAGGCTGCCGATGCGCTCGCTCTCGCGAACAAGGCGCTGGCCCGGGCGCGCGGCGTGATGGCCGTGGGCGCCAATGCGACCAAGGACGTCGAGGCGGCCGAAAGCGCCCAGCGGCAGGCGCTCGCCGAAGACGAGCGCGCGCGCGATCGGTTGGCGACGTTGAGCGGCAGCGGCCAGGTCGACGCGCATGCCCGCGGCCTGGTCGTGACCGCGCCGGCGGCCGGCATCGTCACGGCGTTGAGCGTGGGGGTCGGTTCGTATCTCAACGATGCGACCGCACCGTTGATGACCGTCTCCAGCCTCGACCGCGTCTGGGTCACCGCGCAGGTGCCCGAACAGCTCCTGGCCGGCATCGCGCCGGGCGGGGCCGTCGACGTGACCCTGGCGGCCTATCCCGGCCAGACGCTGCACGGCAAGGCCGCACGCGTGAGCCCGGTGCTCGAGCCCGATACACATCGTGCCAAGGTACGCATCGTCTTCGACAACGCGGACGGCCGGCTCAAGCCGAACATGTTCGCCACCGCCACGTTCGCCGTGCCGCAGGCGACGACGGTCAGCGTCCCGCCGTCGGCGCTGCTGATGAACAACGACAGCACGACCGTGCTCGTGGAGGTCGCGCCGTGGACGTTCGTGCGTCGCGTCGTCGAGCTCGGCAGCGAGGACGGCGACAGCGTGCGCATCGTCACCGGCCTGAAGCGCGGCGAGCGCGTCGTCACGCGCGGCGGGGTGCTGCTCAATGATTAACCAGTTCATCGCGCTGTGCTTCCGGCGGCGCTCGCTGGTGTGGTTGCTGACGCTGCTGATCGTGATCTACGGCTACGTCTCGTGGACGCGAATGACCGTCGAGGCCTACCCCGACATCAGCGACGTCACCGTCCAGGTCACGACGCAGGTGCCGGGCCTCGCCGCCGAGGAGATCGAGCAGCAGATCACCACGCCGCTCGAACGGGCGCTGGCGAACACGCCCGGGCTCGTCACGATGCGCTCCAGCAGCACGTTCGCGCTGTCGCTGATCACGCTCGTCTTCAAGGACGGCACGGACGACTATTTCGCGCGCCAGCGCGTCACGGAGCGCATGACCCAGGTGACGATGCCCGCGGGCGTGGTGCCGGGACTCGATCCCGTGTCGAGTCCCGTCGGCGAGATCTATCGCTACACGCTCGAATCGGACAGCAGGAACCTGATGGAACTGTCGGAGATCCAGCGCTGGATCGTCATCCCGGCCTTCCGCCAGGTCGCGGGCGTGGCCGACGTCAACAACTTCGGCGGGTTCACGAAGGAATTCCAGCTCGAACTCGATCCGCGCCAGCTGGATCACTACGGCCTGGCGCTGGACGACGTCGTCACGGCGATCAACAACGGCAGCCAGAACGCCGGCGGCGGGCGCATCTCGCGCGGCGAGCAGAGCTACGTCGTGCGCGGCATCGGCCAGGCGCACGGACTGGACGACCTGGGCGCCATGGCGGTGGCCCAGGCCAACGGCATTCCCGTGCTGCTGCGCGATCTCGGCAAGCTGCAGATCGGGCACCAGGAGCGCGAGGGCATCCTCGGCAAGGACAACAATCCGGATACCGTCGAGGGCATCGTGCTGATGCTCAAGGGCGGCAATCCGTCCAGGGTGCTCGAAGGCGTGCACGCCAAGGTCGACGACCTGCAGAAGCGGCTGGCCCCCATGGGCGTCAAGCTCGTGCCCTACATCGACCGCGACCAGCTCGTGCAACTGACCGTCGAGAAGGTCAGCCACACCGTGATGGAGGGCGTCGGCCTCGTCTGCATCGTGCTGATCCTGTTTCTCGGCAGCCCGCGCAGCGCGGTGGTGGCGGCGGTCGCGATCCCGCTGGCGCTCGTCACCGTGTTCATCGCGATGAACCTGTCCCACATGCCGGCCAACCTGTTCTCGCTCGGCGCGATCGACTTCGGCATCATCGTCGACGGCGCGATCGTGGTGATGGAAGCGATGCTGCGACGGCGCGAGGAACAGCCCACGCAGGAACTCGACGAGGACGACGTGCTCGAGACCACGGGCCATGTCGCGCGGCCGATCTTCTTCGCCACGCTGATCATCGTCGCGGCCTACTTCCCGCTGTTCGCGTTCGAGCGCGCAGAAGGCAAGCTGTTCCAGCCGATGGCCTTCACCGTCGGGTATGCCCTGTTCGGCGCGTTGCTGGCGTCGCTGGCCCTCATTCCCGGCCTGGCCTTCGTCGCGCTGAGGAAGCCGCGCAAGGTCTTCCACAACCGGCCGCTGGCGTGGATCACCGCGCGCTACCGTGGCGTGCTGGCCTGGCTGCTGGTGCATCCGTTCGCGGTCTACATCGCGTCGGCCTGCATCCTGGTCGCCGTGGCGGGCCTGGGCATCACCGCGGGCCGCGAATTCCTTCCGGAACTCGACGAAGGCGCCCTCTGGTTGCAGGTGCAGGTGCCCACGGGCCTGTCGCTCGACCAGGCCAGCGAGATGGCCAGCGAGCTGCGCCGCGCCTTGCACGAGTTCCCGGAGGTGTCCTATGTCGTGACGCAGCTGGGACGCAGCGACGACGGCACCGACCCCTGGACGCCTTCGCACATGGAAGTGCCGGTCGGCCTGAAGCCGTATGCGGAGTGGCCCGACCGCGAGAGCAAGGCGGAACTGGTGCGACGCCTCAATGCGCGCCTGCAGCGACTGCCGGGCTTCGACGTCGGCATCAGCCAACCCATCATCGACGGGGTCAACGATGCGATCGGCGGGGCCCACAGCCCGCTGGTGCTGCGCGTCTACGGCGCCGACCTGGTGGAGAACCGCCGCATCGGCGCGCAGGTGGTCGACATCCTGCGCACGATCCGCGGCACCGCATCGGCTTCGCTGTTCCAGGAGCCACCCATCCCGCAGCTGGTCGTGCGGATCGACCGCGAGGCCGCGGCCCGCTTCGGCATCCCGATCTCGGACATCGCCACGTTGATCCAGACCGGCATCGGCGGCGCACCGGTCACCAGCCTCTACGTGGGAGACCGCAGCTACAACGTGACGGTGCGGTTCCCGCGCAGCGCCAAGACCAGTCTCCAGGACGTCGGCGCGCTGACGGTCACCGCGCCTGGAGGCGCGCGGATTCCCCTGGCGCAACTGGCGTCCCTGCAGTACAGGACCGGCGAGAGCACGATCTCGCACGAGATGAACGAGCGCCAGATCACCGTGCGCGTGGACAACCGCGATCGGGACCTCACCTCCTACCTGGCCGAGGCGCAACGCCGCATCGACGCCGAAGTCAGGTTCGACCCCCAGCAGCACCACCTCGAATGGGCCGGACAGTTCGAGAACGAGCGGCGCGCGCAGGCGCGGCTCGTGTTCATCCTGGGGCTCGTGTTCGTGATGATGGCCATCCTGCTGTTCTTCCAGTTCGGCAAGCTGCGCCAGACCCTGCTGGTGCTGGGCGTCGTTCCGATGGCGGCGCTGGGCGGCCTGGTCGCGCTGCGCCTGACCGGCGAGACGCTCAATGTCGCGACCGCGGTCGGCTTCATCGCACTGTTTGGCGTGTCCGTGCAGAACGGCATCATCATGGTGGCGAATTTCCGGCGCGTGCGCGGTTCCGGCAAGTCGCTCGACGAGACCATCCTGCAAGGCGCGACGGAACGCCTGCGCCCGGTCCTGATGACGGCCACCGTCGCCTCGATCGGCATGCTGCCCGCGGCGCTGGCCACGGGCGTCGGCACCGACGTCCAGCGCGGCGTCGCCACCGTGGTGGTCAGCGGCCTGATCGTGTCGACCCTGTTGACCTTGCTGGTGCTGCCCACGCTCTATTTCACGATCGAGCGGTTCTTCGAAGGCCGGGTGCTGGATCGCCAGCAACGGCGCAGCCGGTGATGCCCATGCCCCATGCCCTGACCCTTGGCCGCCACGCGCTCGTCGCGACGGCCGCTGCTCTCCTGGCCGGATGTGCCGTCGGTCCGGACTACCGTCGTCCCGAGCTCGCGATGGCACAGCACTTCACCGATGAATCCACGCAGATCCGGATGCAGGCCTGCGGCCTCGTCGCACCCGCCGACCTTCCTTCCGCCTGGTGGACGCTGTACCACTCGCCCGAGCTGGATGCGATCGTGCGCGCCGGCCTGGCCAACCACCCCAGCGTTGCCTCGGCGCAGGCGGCATTGCGCGTGGCAACCGAGAACCGCCTCGCCCAGCAGTCGGCGTTCTTCCCGGCCGTCGGCCTGGAATACTCGGCGAGCCGCCAGAAGATCGCCGCGCCGATCGCCAGCCCGCTCTCCTCGAACGCGACCCTGTTCAACCTGCAGACGGCGCAGGTCAACGTCTCGTACACGCCCGATCTGTTCGGGCTGAACCGGCGCCAGGTCGAATCCCTGAAGGCGCAGGAGGACAGCCAGCGCTGGAACCTGGAGGCGACGTCCCTGACGCTGAGCTCGAACCTGGTCGTCGCGGCGATCACCGAAGCCGGCCTTCGCGAGCAGGTGGAGGCGACACGGCGCGTGATCGCGCTGCAGTCCGACATCCTCGAGCGCTACCGCCAGCTGCAGCGGCTGGGACAGAACTCGGCGCTCGACGTTGCGCAGCAGGAGTCGCAGCTCGCCACGCTGGAGGCGAGCCTGCCTCCGCTCGAGAAGCAGCTCTCGGTGCAACGCGACCAGATCAAGGCGCTCATGGGCCTGGCGGCCGACGCGCCGCTCGCCGAGCAGTTCACGCTCGAGCGGCTGGCGCTGCCCGAACCCTTGCCGCTCACGCTGCCCTCCAGCCTGGTGGAACATCGGCCGGACGTGCTCGCCGCCGAGGCCCAGCTCCGCTCCGCCAGTGCGGACATCGGCGTGGCCGTTGCCAATCGACTGCCGGACGTCACGCTGGGCGTGAATTCGTGGGGTTCGTCTGCCGCCTCGCTCGGCGGCCTGTTCAGCCCCGGCACGACGTTCTGGACGCTGGCCGGCAGCGTCGGGCAGGCCGTCTTCGACGGCGGGGCGCTGAAGCACCGCGAGGCGGCCGCGCGTGCCGCCTACGACCAGGCGGCGGCGCAATATCGCCAGACCGTCATCAACGCCTTCCAGAATGTGGCCGATGCGTTGCAGGCGATCGACGCGGACGCCCGCGCGCTGCGCGCCTCGCAACGCGCGCAGGACGCGTCCGAACGCACGCTCGCGATCGCGCGCCGGCAACTCGAACTCGGCGACACGAGCGCGCTCGCCGTGATGGCCGCGGAGCAGGGCGTGCAGCAGGCCATGCTGTCCACCCTCCAGGCCCGGGCCGATCGGCTGGCCGACGCGGCCGCGCTGTTCCAGGCGCTGGGCGGCGGCTGGTGGAATCGCGCCGAGGGGGCGTCGACGCCCGCCGCTGGTGCCGATCCGGGTTGACGGCCTGCGCCTGCAAACGCCCAATGCCACCATCCAACACCAGCCATCGCCATGCACATCGAACGACACGAGACCGGTCCGCGCTTCAGCGAAATGACCATCGCCAACTTCGGCGACAGCAAGCTGATCTTCATCGCGGGGCAGGTGGCGGAGAACACGTCGCTGGACATCGGCGGCCAGACGCGCGAGGTGCTCGGCTTCATCGACCGGCTGCTCGAGCACGTGG
Source organism: uncultured beta proteobacterium (assembly GCA_903845345.1). Classification (GTDB taxonomy): domain Bacteria; phylum Pseudomonadota; class Gammaproteobacteria; order Burkholderiales; family Burkholderiaceae_C; genus Scleromatobacter. The sequence continues at coordinate 7,999 of CAIMXF010000018.1, read as the reverse complement.
GTGCGAGCAGGGAGCACATCGTGTCGGCGCGCATCTACCTTGCCTCGGTGGGCGACTACGCGGAGATGAATGCCGTCTGGGACGACTGGGTCGTGCCGGGCCACGCACCGGCGCGCGCGACCATCGGCGCGAAGCTGATCAACAGTGCCTACAAGGTGGAGATCGAGGCGACCGCGGCCTTCACGCCCTCGAGCCGGCACGCGCACGACGAGCACTGCGAAAAGCCGCACTCCGACATCGACCTGCGTTGAGCGATCCCGCAGCGGCGCCACGACACGCGGTTCGCCGCGAAGCATGGTCCCGCACGGTGGAGTCAGTCGCGAGAATGCGCCAAGGCGATGGCCATCGATCTGTTACGCTGCCCGCCACCCGTCGCACCGATCGCATCCGCCATGGAACGCTTCACCATTTCGCTCGAGGAAAAGCTGGCCGAGGAGTTCGACGCCTGGATGGCCGAACGCGGGTATTCCAATCGCTCCGAGGCCGTTCGCGACCTGCTGCGCGCCGAGCTCGGCCGCACCGCCATCGCGACGGACAAGTCCCTGCATTGCGTCGCCTCGCTCTCCTACGTGTTCAACCACCACGAGCGCGACCTGACGGAGCGGCTGGCCGACATCCAGCATGAGCACCACGACCTGACGGTGTCGGCGATGCACGCGCATCTGGATCACGACCATTGCCTGGAGACGGTCATCCTCAAGGGCCCGACCGAGGCTGTCCAGAAGCTGTCGGACGCGATCTGCGCCGAGCGGGGCGTTCACCACGGCAAGCTGAACCTGATCAGCGTCGAGCTGCACGCGCCGCACAGCCATGGCAAGGCGCCCAGGCGCGCCGCTGGCGTCAAGAAGCCGGCGCGTGCGCGCGCGTCGACGCCGCACTTCCACATCAAGCCCTCGCACTGACCGGCCGGCCGCGCGCGGCCTGCTGTCGAGGTCGGCGCACCGGCGAGCGTGTCGCGCGAGCGGGCAGGGTCCTGGATGGCGGCGCCCGGACCAGGCTGAACTCCGCTGCTGACGAGCCCCTCCGGCGCGGCTGTCACCACTTTTTTTCAAGGAGTCTGCATCCGGCAATGCAACCGGGTCGTACTAGGTCTGGCATGCGGTGAGACGATTCAAGGATTGTTCACACTCAAGAACGACCGTCTGACGAGCGTCCGGTCGCATCGCCTGCCTCGACGAACCCATGAACCGGAAGACCGCAATGAAGCCTGCCCTGCGATGCCTCCTTTTGGCGATGGCCGCCCTGGCCGCCAACAACCATGCGCGGGCGCAAGCCGCTGCACCGGGCTCCACCGGCACGGATCGAGCGCAGGCGCAAGCCCCCGCCGCGGCCGCCTCGCAGGCGGATGCGGACGCGCAGGAGGTGCAGGTCACCGCGCACTACATGAACGGCGTGGGAACCTCGGACGCCGCGTCGCAGGGCACGGTGCGCGGCGAACGCCTGACCGACCTGCCGCTGCTGCGTCCGGGTGAAGTGCTCGAGACCGTGCCCGGCCTGGTCGTCACGCAGCACTCGGGCGACGGCAAGGCGAACCAGTATTTCCTGCGCGGCTACAACCTCGACCACGGCACGGACTTCGCGACCTTCGTCGAAGGCGTGCCGATCAACATGCCCACCAACGCCCACGGCCAGGGCTACACCGACCTCAATTTCCTGATGCCCGAGCTGGTCGAGAAGATCGACTATCGCAAGGGCCCGTATTTCGCGGAAGACGGCGACTTCTCGTCCGCGGGCTCGGCGCGCATCAAGTACGTCGACAGCCTCGACCACGGCATCCTCGACCTGACGGCGGGCGACAACGGCTACCGACGCCTGGTATTGGCCGGATCCGCAGCGCTGTCCAATCTGACCGGCCCGGGCTCGTCGTCGACGCCGTCTTCGACCGGCCCGCGCATTCTCGGTGCCCTGGAGGTCGAGCACGACAACGGTCCTTGGACCACGCCGGAAGGCGTGCGCAAGTACAACGGCGTCGTGCGCATCAGCGACGGCACGGTTGCGAACGGCTGGTCGGCGGACGCCCTCGGCTACACCAATCACTGGACGTCCACCGACCAGGTGCCGCTGGAACTGATCCAGTCCGGCCAGCTGGGGCGCTTCTCCGCCCTGGACCCGACCGACGGCGGCAACAGCGTGCGCGACGTGCTGACCGGCGAGTGGCACCAGCACGACGAGCGCGGCTACTCGAACGTGTCGGCCTACGTCGAGCACTACAAGCTCAAGCTGTGGTCGAACTTCACCTACTTCGAGGCCGATCCGGTGCGCGGCGACCAGTTCGAGCAGAAGGAGGCGCGCAACATGGTCGGCGGCCAGGCCAGGCACGGCTGGCAGCATGCCCTGTTCGGCAACGATTCCACCACCGAGGTCGGTGTCCAGCTGCGTCACGACCACATCGACGTCGGCCTGTTCGACTCCGAGGCCCGGGTGCCGTTCGACACGGTCAGCAACGATCGCGTGAACGAGACGGAGGTCGGCGCCTACCTGCAGAACACGACCACCTGGGCGCCGTGGTTGCGCACGCTGCTGGGCGTTCGCGAGGATCACGTCGACATGGATGTCCGCGCGCTCGAGACGCCGGCCGACAGTGCCCGCGTGTCGGCCAGCAAGTTCTCGCCCAAGGCGTCGCTGATCTTCGGCCCGTGGGCCAGGACGGAATTCTTCGCGAACGCGGGCCGGGGTTTCCACAGCAACGATGCGCGCGGCGTGGCCGCCACGGCGGACTCGGCGGATCCCGTGCCCGCGCTGGTCGCGAGCAAGGGCGCAGAGCTGGGGCTTCGCACCGAGATCATTCCCGGCCTGCAGACGTCGCTGGCCTTCTGGCGCCTGGACAGCGACTCCGAGCTGGTCTACACCGCCGACGAAGGCGGCACGGAGCCCAACGGCGCCAGCAAGCGCCACGGCATCGAGCTGAACAACCACCTGATCCTCAACCGCTGGCTGTTGATCGATGCCGACATGGCGTGGACCCACGCGCGCTATGCGGATGCGAACGCGAACGGCGAGATGGGCGACTTCATCGGCAACGCGGTCAGCCGCGTCGGTCTTCTCGGTGTGACGTTGCACGAGCTCGGGCCCTGGTCGGCTGGCCTCATCACGCGCTTCATCGGCTCGTATCCGCTGTCGCAGGACGGCACGCTCACGACGCCGTCGGCGATCGTCTCCAATCTGCTCGTCAAGCGCGCGATCACGCCACGGGTGACCGTGCAGCTGGACGTGCTCAACGTGTTCGATCGCAAGTTCTACGACATCGCCTACGAGCAGGACTATCGGGTGACGCCGACGGCCGCGATCAATCCGACCGGCGTCACGGTGCACCCGGGTGAGCCGCGCGAGTTCAGGGTGTCGCTCAACTTCCAGCTTTGAGGGTCGTCGTCGCTTTATCGCTTGGCCGCTCGAAGAGCACTGGCGGTCGCGACCCGGCCAGGCCCGCGTTGCCGGGCGCCGGTGGCGATGGCCTGCAGGGGCGGGCATGCCACCTCCCACGGCGCCGTGCAGGCGCGGCGCGTCATGCCAGTCCGACGCACTGCTCGCTCAGCGTCCAGAGCCGGCCGGCTCGCCCGGCATCGTTGGCCCGGGCGGAGAGCGGTTGCGCGAAGGCCTCGCGGCCCGCCTGCTGCCGGTTGCCCCAGCTCCAGTGCACGCCGCTCCGGGCAAAGGCCTCGTCGGCCACCACCTGCGCGACGCGCTCGCCGGCCAGCGCCTGCGTCACATAGCCCTTGGTGATGTTCTTCTGGAACCAGGGAAAGAGGGTCTGGAACGCCTTCGGCGTGTCGCGGAACAGCGCCGTGTCGGCCACGCAGCCCGGGTACAGCGTGCTGAAGACGATGCCGCTGTCGGCGTGATAGCGCCGATGCAGTTCGCGGCTCATGATCATGTTGCACAGCTTGCTGTCCTTGTAGGCCTTGCCGGGCCTGAAGGCCTTGCCGTCGATCATGGCCACCGGCGCCCGGAAGCCGGCTTCCAGGCCCTGCAACTCGCCCAGGTCGGCGGGTGCGGGAATCGGCACCTTGCCGCCGAACTCCTCGGAGTTGGCGGTGACGGTTCCGAGCGTGATCAGCCGCGCCTGCGAACCCGTCGCCGCGGCGGCGCGCCGCAGGTCGTCGAGCAGCAGGCGGCTGAGCAGGAAGTGACCGAAGTGGTTGGTGGCCACGCTGATTTCGTAGCCCTCGGGCGAGCGCTGCGGCGCCTTCAGTCGGGGCAGGTAGACCGCGGCGTTGTTCAGCAGCACCTGCAACGGCCGACCCAATGCATGGAAGCGCGTGACGAAGCCGCGCACGCTGGCTTGCGAGCCGAGGTCGATCTCGAGGATGGCATGGCGCTGCGGCGCGATGCCGGCCTGCTGCGCCACGCGCGCCGCCTTGGCGGTGTCGCGACAGGCCATGACGACGAACCAGCCGCGCTCGGCGAGCGATCGGGCGGCATGCAGGCCGACGCCGGAAGAGGCGCCGGTGATGATGACAGTGGAAGCTTCGGAGGTGGGCACGGCGGAGATGGGATGGAGGAAACAAGCTCCGGATTCTGACCTTAGCGGGCAACTGACTAAGATAGCGCTGCCATGCACTCAACGCCGTGATCTCATGACCCATGCTCAAGCCATCGTGTTCGACGCCCCGAAGACACTTTCGGTGCAGACCCTGGAACTCAAGCCCTTCGAGGCGGCCGATCTCGAGGTCGAGGTCAGTTCCAGCGGCATCAGCACCGGCACCGAGCGCCTGCTGTGGGACGGCACCATGCCGCCCTTTCCCGGGCTGGGCTATCCGCTGGTGCCGGGCTACGAGACGGTGGGCACCGTGGTGCGCGCCGGCGAATCCCCCGACATCGGCGTCGGCGACACCGTGTTCATCCCCGGCTCCTACAGCTTCCAGGGGGTGCGCAACATCTTCGGCGGCGCCGGCTCGCGCCTGATCGTTCCGCACGACCGCGTCGTTCGCGTCGCGCCCGCGCTCGGCCCGAAGGCGGTGCTGCTGGCGCTGGCGGCCACCTGCTACCACGCCGTGGCCTTCGGCGGGCAACGCCAGCCGATGGTGGCGCCCGACCTGATCGTCGGCCACGGCGTGATGGGCCGGCTGCTGGCACGCATCTGCCTGGCCCAGGGCTGGCCCGCCCCGACAGTGTGGGAGACGCAGGCGGTGCGACGCGACGGCGCGAGCGGCTACCCGTGCATCCACCCCGACGACGACGCGCGCAAGAACTACACGTCCATCGTCGATGTCAGCGGCGACGCCGGCATCCTCAACGCCCTCATCACGCGCCTGGCGCCGGGCGGCGAGGTGGTGCTGGCCGGCTTCTACAAGCAGGACCTGAGCTTCGCCTTCGCGCCGGCCTTCATGCGCGAGGCGACGCTGCGCATCGCCGCCCAATGGAAGAAGCACGACCTGCAGGCCGTGACGGCGCTCGTCGAAAGCGGCGCCCTGTCGCTCGAAGGCATGATCACGCACACCTTGTCCCCGGGCCGCGCGCGCGAGGCCTACGAGTTGGCCTTTGGCGACCCGCAGTGCCTGAAAATGATGATCGACTGGCAGGCTTGATACCGCAATCTCGACGCACTCGAGAGCGAGCGTGCTGAAGGGCGATCACTTGGACCAGACAACGGCCCGACGCAGGCTTTGGTCGGCGTTCAAGAGACCGTGGGCTCGCTCAGCGGTCTGACGCTGCTTGGGGGTCTGACGCGGTACAGCTCGTCGCGGCCGCAGCCTCGATCAATCCTGGCCAGCCCAACCCCTCGTAGAACGCGGGCGCCAAGCCGCCTTGCACAGACTCGGCGTCTTGCATGGAGCTAGCGGCGCCGGCCGCTACCAGTATTGCGCGAATGACCGGTTTTTCCCGCAGTGCGCACGCATGGGCCTGTGCTGGCCATGTCCACGCGCAGTCGCGGAATTTGGCGACGGGCGCTCAGGCCGCATCGAAACCGGCCCGCTCTCGTTCGTGCAGCTTCATTGTCAATCCGACCGGAGCCATCGCCAGTTGCAGCAGCTCGCGCGGCGGCAACCCATCCACCGTCGCGACGGATGCCACTCGAAGTGCCCCAGAAGCACCGCCAGCGCCATCTTCATCTCCAGCCAGGTAGCGCCCCGGGCAGATCCGCGGCCCGGCGCCGAAAGGCATCGAGACGCGCCTGGCCGAGCTCGCCGCCGGCGCCGCATCGCCCCGCCAGCGCTCGGGCTCGAAGGCGGTCGGGTGGGGCATGTGGCGCTCGCTGGTTGCATCGCGCCGCATCACGCCGATGACCACCATGCCCTTGGGGATGTGCACGTCGCCGAGTGTCGTGTCACGCAGTGCTTCGATGCCGGTCTGGGGCGCCACCGGTTTCAGCCGCATCGCCTCGTGCGTGCAGGCCTCGACGTAATCGAGCTGCGCGATCTGATCCAGTGTCGGCACGGGACTGTCGCCGCACACGCGATGCACCTCGTCGGCGGCACGCGCGAGCGCCGCCGGGTTTGTCCACAGCAGGTGGAGCGTCCACGCCAGCGTGTTGGCCGTGGTGTCTTCGCCGGCGAGCAGCATCGTCAGCACGTTGCCGGACACCTACCGGTCGGTGATGCCGCTGCCCGGCTCGTCGGCGGCCACCAGCATCGCCTCGAGCAGGTTCTGCGGATGCGCGCGCCGTGACGGATCGGCCTTGAGCCGCTCGCGTGACCGAGCCTACCCTCCCTTGCGGCACACTCTCGGCCAGGGCAGCCCTCCGCGCGTGAGGAGTTCCCGGCCTGCTGGGTATCTCGGTGGCCCTGAGACTTCGGCACATTGGTGGCGCTGTCGCTGCTCGGCTTGGCCATCAGCGGATGGCAGACGCAGGTGATCGCCGCCAAGGTCGAACGTGTGGTGGCAGTCAACAATGCGATGGTCGACGTTGTCGGGCACCTGCGCAACGCGATGGACGAGATGGCCATCCAGGTGCGAAGCGTGGCGCTGATGACCGAGATGAAATCCATCAGTGCCGAGATCGACAACCTCAAGGCTGCCCAGGCCCGCTATCTAGCGGACGAGAAGACCCTTCAGGCACTGGCCGCCTGCCCGGGCATCAGCGACGATGAACGCCGTGTCGTCAAGGACATCGCCGCGCTCGCCGCGACCACGATGCCGATGATCCAGGAGGCAGCGGAGCAGGGGGCCGACGGCAGCAACGTCGAGGCCGCGCTGTCGCTCACCAACCGCGTCTTGCCGCTCGAGACCAAGTGGCGCGCGCAGTTGCAGGCGCTGCAGAAGGCGATCGCGGCCGACAGCGCCGCCGCTGCGGCCAGCGCGAAGCTCGCAGAGGAAGCGCTGACCACAATCCTGGCGGTGTTCGCGCTGGCATCGATGGGCGTCGGGACACTGGTGGGATGGCGCCTGATCCGCAGCGTCAAGGCGCCCCTCGAGCGCGCGATAAACTTTGCCCGGCTGGTCGCCGAAGGCGACCTGTCCGCGTCGGTGCACACCGACCGCGATGACGAGCTGGGACAACTGTTGCAGGCGCTGGCCGGCATGCAGGCCAAGCTGCGCTCGCTGGTGGGGCACATTCGCAGCACCGCGGAGTCGATCGGCACTGCGAGCAAGGAAGTGGCCTTGGGCAACCAGGACATGAGCGAGCGCACCGAGCAGACCGCGGGCAGCCTGCAGAGCGCCGCCAGCGCGATGAGCGAGCTCACCAGCACCGTACGCCAGAGCGCCGACGCCGCGCAGCAGGCCAACCACCTGGCCACGTCGGCCAGCGCCGTTGCGCACCGCGGCGCGCAGGCCGTCTCGAACGTCGTCTCGACGATGTCCGAGATCAACGCCAGCTCGCACAAGATCGCAGACATCATCGGGGTGATCGACGGCATCGCGTTCCAGACCAATATTCTCGCGCTCAACGCGGCGGTCGAGGCCGCCCGCGCCGGCGAACAGGGCCGCGGCTTCGCCGTGGTCGCCAGCGAGGTGCGTTCGCTGGCGCACCGCTCGGGTGAAAGCGCGCGCGAGATCCGCCAGCTGATACAGTCGTCGAGCTCCCAGGTCGAGTCCAGCGTGTCGCTGATCCGGGCCGCCG
>CAIMXF010000017.1 GCA_903845345.1 uncultured beta proteobacterium | reverse complement strand
GCCAACGCCACGATCTCCAGCATCCGCATGCAGCAGGCCCGCAGCCGCGAGTACGTGCTCGAGCTGTCGGGCCTGGCCGTCATCGTCGCGCTGATCTGCGCGGTGATGATCACGCGCTCGATCACCCGGCCGCTCGCGCTGACCGTGGCCCTGGCGCGCGAGATCGCCGACGGCAAGCTGGACAGCCCGATGCCCGAGGCCGGCCGCGACGAGGTGGGCCGACTGATCACCGCGCTCGGCGAGATGCGCGACAGCCTGGCGCAGCGCGAGGCGCGCATCGTCGACCTCGCCTTCCGCGATCCGCTGACGGGCCTGGCCAACCGCACGCTGTTCAACGACCGCCTCGACCAGGCCGTGGGCGTGGCGACGCGCACCGGGCACGCGATGTCGGTCTTGCTGATCGACCTCGACCGCTTCAAGAACGTCAACGACGTGCTGGGGCATCCGGTCGGCGACGAGCTTCTCAACCAGGTGGCGGGCCGCCTCACGCGCGAGCTGCGCCGCACCACCGACACCGTCGCCCGCATCGGCGGCGACGAGTTCGCCGTGCTGCTGCCCGCGCAGGGCCGCGAAGGCGCCGCGCTGCTGGCGCGCCAGCTGCTGGTGGCGCTCGAGCAGCCCGTGACGATCGAGGGCCAGACGGTGGACGTCAGCGGCTCGATCGGCATCGCCACGTTCCCCGAGGACGGCGGCAACCCGACCGAGCTGATGGCGCACGCCGACTCGGCGATGTACGTCGCCAAGCAGACCAGCAGCGGCTACGCCGCCTTCACGCAGAAGATGGCGCGCACCGGCGAGCACGGCCTGAGCCTGCTGTCCGACCTGCGCCGCGCGGTCGACGAGAACCAGTTCTACCTGCAGTACCAGCCCAAGATCTCGCTGTCGGACCGCAGCTGCCTGTCGGCCGAGGTGCTGATCCGCTGGCGCCATCCGACGCGCGGCTTCGTGCCGCCCGACCAGTTCATCCCCTTTGCCGAGCAGACCGGCTGCATCAAGTCGATCACGCGCTGGGTGCTGGCGCGCGGCCTGTCCCAGCTCGCCGCGTGGCGCGCGAGCGGGCTGGAGATGTCGCTCAACATCAACGTCTCCACGCGCGACCTGATCCAGCAGGACCTGCCGGCCATCGTGCGCGCACAGTTGCTCGCCGAGGGCGTGGCCGCGCGCCACCTGTGCCTGGAAGTGACCGAGAGCGCGATCATGGAAGACCCGGCGCACGCGCTGGCCTCGCTGCAGGCGCTGCACGAGATGGGCGTGCAGCTGTCGATCGACGACTTCGGCACCGGCTATTCGTCGCTCGCGTACCTGAAGAAGCTGCCGGTGCAGGAGCTCAAGATCGACCGCTCGTTCGTGATGAACCTCGACGCGGACGACAACGACCTGAACATCGTGCGCTCGACGATCGGCATGGCCCACCACATGGGCCTGAAGGTGGTGGCCGAAGGCGTCGAGACGGAATCGGTGGCCGCCAAGCTGAAGACGCTGGGCTGCGACGGCGCGCAGGGCTACCTGTTCAGCCGTCCGCTCATGGCCGACGATTTCCTGTCGTGGGCCGTTGCCGCGCATGCCGCCAATCCGCCGCTGCGCCCGGAGGCGTCCGGCGAAACGGTGACCGCGGACCTGTTCGAGTCCGCTCCCGTCGCGCCTTGATCCGGCGCGGTCGGTTGCAACTCTGTTACCAGATCGGGCCGCCTAAACGGCACATCCGTTCAGCGCGGCATTGACACGCCCCCGCTCCAGCTGCAATCCTTTGCCCTCGAACCGAGGGAAACGAGAACAAGATGAAGTTGGGGACATCTGGCGTCGCGCCACTTGCCCAGGCGGATGCGTCCGCGCTGTCGCCCGCGCGGGTGTACGAGGACTTGCCGGCCTCCGTCCGGCAGGGCGACGATCCGTACGCCACGCCGGCGGTGCGTGCGCTGAGCGCGATGGTGGCGCTGGCCGGCATCCTGGTGTTGCTGTTCGTGGTGGTGCTGCGCAGCCACGGGCCGCTGGGCCTGCTGGGGCAGTCGCGCGTGCTGCTGGGATCGTGCCTGGCCGTGGGCGGCTCGCTCGCCTGGGCCTTGTCGCGCAAGGGCTGGAATCCGGCGTCGGCCACGCTGTCGCTCACGGCGGCGATGGTGGCGCTGATGCTGCACGCATGGGTCTCCGGGCTCGGCACGCATGCGATCGTCCTGGGCGGCGCGGTGCTGCTGGTGGCGGTGGCGGGGATCCTGGTCAACATGCCCGTGGCCATCGCGCTGGGCGTGGTCAATGCGTTGTTGATCGCCGGCCTGGAGGTCGCCGAGAACCGCGGCGCCCTGTCGGCGGCGACGTCCGACGCGCAACTGCACCAGGAATCGCGCGCGCTGTCGTTCGCGATGCTGGTCGTCGTCGGGCTGGTCACCGCCTGGATCGTGCGACGCCAGCTGCTGGGCACCGTGATGCGCGCCAAGGAGCAGGAACGGCGCATGAGCCGGCTGCTGCACCTGGGCAGCGACTTCACCTGGGAGATGGATCACCACGGCCATCTCGTCTACCTGTCGCCGTCGTTCGAGATGCACACCCGGCACACGGTGGCGGAGTTCATGCAGCTGGCCAGGCCCGGCGGCCCGACGTTCGTGCGCGACGTCCAGTGGGAGCTGCTCCAGGCCGACATGAAGGCGCGGCGTCCGTATCGCGACCGCGTGATCCATTTCGTCACGGCCGGAGGCAAGGAGCTGTTCATCAGCGGCAGCGGCGAGCCGCTGTTCGACGCCACCGGCCGCCACCTGGGCTGGTGGGGCGTGAGCCGCAACGCGACCGCCGAGATGCTGGCGCAGCGCGAGCTGCAGCGTTCGCAGGCGATGCTCGACCGGCTGTTCCGCCTCAGCCCCGACGCCGTCTGCGTGGCCAGCATGCGCGACGGACGGCTGCTGCTCGCCAACCCGGCCTTCCTGCAGTTCGTCGGCCTCGACGAATCGCAGGCCATGGGCCGGCATGGCGTCGAGCTGGGTTTCTGGCGCGACCGCGAGCCGATGGAGGCCCTGGGCCGCGCGATCGCGGCGCACGGCTGGGTGCGCGACTTCCGCTCCGTCGCCTGGTCGTCCGACGGCCAGCAGCACTTCGTGCTCATCACCGCCGCGGCCTTCGACTGGGACGGCGAGGACGTGGCCGTGATGACCACGCGCGACGTCACCGAGACGGAGCGCGCCAAGCAGGAGGGCGACGCCATCCTCGACAACGCGGTCGTCGGCGTGTGCCTGGTTCGCAACCATCGGCTCGAGCGCGTCAATCCGCAGCTCGAGCGCATGCTGGGACTGCCGCTCGGCTCGCTGGTGGGCAAGCCCACCGAGGTGCTGTTCCCCAGCCGCGAGAAGTTCGCGGACTTCATCGCCGCCTACGAGTCGCCGCAGGCCCACGGCGAGACGATAGACATCGAGCGCCGCGCCCGGCGCGCCGACGGCACCGAGGTGCTGTTTCGCATGCGCGGCCGCGCGGTCGACCCGAAACGCCGCCAGGAGACCGGCACGATCTGGGTGGTCGAGGACATCACCGATCGCCGCCGCGCCGAGCTGGAGCTGGCCACCGCGCAGCGCGACGCCGAGGCCGCCAGCCGCGCCAAGAGCAGCTTCCTCGCGACGATGAGCCACGAGATCCGCACGCCGCTCAGCGGCGTGCTGGGGCTCGCGCGCCTGCTGCAGGACTCGTCGCTGCCGCCGTCCAAGCGCGTGTCGTATCTCGGCCACCTGGTCGATGCCGCCGAGCTGTTGAACGGCATCGTGTCGGACGTGCTGGACCTGTCGAAGATCGAGGCCGGGCACCTGCAGGTCGAGCAGATCCCGTTCGACCTGCACGCCGTCGTGTGGAGCGCGTTCCGCACCTTCTCGCCGATCGGCCAGGAGCGCGGGCTGGAGATGAGCTGCCACGTGGCGCTCGACACGCCGCGCGAGGTGCTGGGCGATCCGGTGCGGGTGCGGCAGATCCTGTCGAACTACCTGTCGAACGCGCTGAAGTTCACCCATCGCGGCAGCATCGCCGTGCACCTGTTCCGGCGCACGCCCACCGTCGCGCGCATCGAGGTCAAGGACACCGGCATCGGCGTCAGCGACGAGCTGCGCGCCACGCTGTTCCAGCCGTTCACGCAGGCCGACAGCTCCACCACGCGGCGCTTCGGCGGCAGCGGGCTGGGACTGTCGATCTGCCGCGAGCTCGCCACGCTGATGGGCGGCGACGTCGGCCTCGACAGCGACGGCCGCAGCGGCACCTGCGCCTGGGTCGACCTGCCGCTGGTCACCGCCAGCGAGGACGACTTCTCGACGATCGCGACCCCGCTCGACGAGACGCCGCAGCAGCCGCTGCAGGGCATGCGCCTGCTGCTGGCCGAGGACAACCCGGTCAACCGGCTGATCGTCGGCGCGATGCTGACGCGATTGGGCGCCGAGGTGGTCGAGGCGGCCAACGGCAGCGAAGCCATCGCGCTGGCGTCGCGCGAAGGGTCGACCCTGCACGCCATCCTGATGGACCTGCACATGCCCGAGATCGACGGCCTCGAGGCCACGCGGCGCCTGCGCGCGCAGCCCGCCACCGCGCGCCTGCCCATCATCGCGCTGACGGCCGCCGTGCTCGACGCCGAACGCGCGCAGGCGCAGACCGCGGGCATGAACGGCTTCCTCTCCAAGCCCGCGGGCGAGGGCGACCTGCTGCGCGCCTTGTGGGCCTACCTGCCCGGCGGCGGCGACGCCGGCGGGAGCGCGTTCATGCGCTTCAATCTCGACTGAGCGGGCGGCCCAGCCGGATCGGCCCGCGCGCCTGCAGCGCGTCGACGTCCTCGCCATGCGCCGTCACGCGCAGCGATCCGTCCCGGGCCAATGCGGCCGCCACGCGGCGGACTTCGGGCATCGATGCGCGCCACGCGAACTCGTCGTGCCCGAGGGCGCGGGCCGCCTCCGAGGGGCAGATCGTGGCGCCGGGCGCGCGCTTGTCCAGCAGGCCGAAGATGACGGCCGCGATGCGCTCGTCGCGCGTCGTCAACGCCGGAGCACCTTCGCCACGCCCGGCGCGCGCAGCCGTGCGGCCTCGGGCATGTCGGCGCCCAGCAGCGGGCGCAGGTAGTCGAGGAACGCGGGCGTGACGTCGTTGCCGGCGGCGGCGATGAGGTCGTCCTCCATCGTGCGCGTCTTGCCGGCGACGGCCTCGAGCGGCTGCAGCACGTAGTCGACCGCGTAGTCGCCGGTGCGGCGGATCGCGACGGAGCCGTCGGTGTCGCCCCACATCGCGTACTGCACGGCCTTCTCGCCGACCTCGCGGGCCTCGTGCTGGTCGACGGCCGAGACGCAGCCCAGGAACGAGCGCTGCAGGTAGCCGAAGGTATCGCCGCGCACGCGCTTGATCTTGAGCTTGTCCTTGATCTCGTCGCACAGCAGGTCGGCCAGCGCGCCGGTGCCAGACAGCTGCACGTTGCCGTGCGCGTCGCGCTCGACCGTCCTGGACAGCTTCTCGGCGATCGTCGCGCCGCTCTCGTCGTGGATGCCTTCGGAGACGGCGACCACGCAGCGGCCGTGCCTCTCGAAGGTGGCTTTCACGTCGGCGAGGAAGCTCTCGGTCGAGAAGGTGCGCTCGGGCAGGTAGACCAGATGCGGGCCGTCGCCGGGAAAGCGGCGCGCCAGCGCGGCGGCAGCCGTGAGGAATCCGGCGTGGCGGCCCATCACGACGCCGAGATAGACGCCCGGCAGCGCCGCGTTGTCGAGGTTGGCGCCCGCGAACGCCTGCGCGACGAAGCGCGCGGCCGACGGGTAGCCGGGCGTGTGGTCGTTGCCGACGAGATCGTTGTCGATCGTCTTGGGGATGTGCACGCAGCGCAGCGGATGGCCCGCCTTGCGCGCCTCGTCGGCGACGATGCGCACGGTGTCCGACGAATCGTTGCCGCCGATGTAGAAGAAATGGCCGATGTCGTGCGCCTGCAGCACCGCGAGGATGCGCTGGCAGTACGCGAGGTCGGGCTTGTCGCGCGTGGAGCCGAGCGCGGACGCGGGCGTGCGCGCGACCTGCTCGAGGTTGTGCAGCGTCTCCTGCGTGAGGTCGACCAGGTCCTCGTCGACGATGCCGCGCACGCCGTGCAGCGCGCCGTACACGCGCGCCACCTGCGGGAAGCGGCGCGCCTCGAGCACCACGCCCACCAGCGACTGGTTGATCACGGCCGTCGGGCCGCCGCCCTGGGCGACGAGGATCTTGATCGAACTCATGCGGGGCACTCCTGCAACGGGAATGCAGGCGATCTTAGTCCTCGCTGCGCCGATGGCGATGGACGTCGTGGGTCACGAACGGGTCGTCGCCTTCGGGCCGCTCGAGCCACTGCGGATGCTCCAGCGTCCGGTTGATGTCGGTCAGCCCGCTTTCCCAGTGGCTGCGCATCGTCACCGCGCCGAATTCGTAGTCCTTGGACAGGCCGTCCCATTCCTTGTCCTGGTAGATCAGCTGGATCACGCTGACGCAGCGCGCCGTGGCCTGCTGCGCGGCGGCGCGGCAGGCGGGGTGCCTGTCGCGCAGTTCGGGCGGGATCTGCTCGAGGAGCTCGCGCAGCATGCGGCGCTGGCGCTGTTCCTGCGCCTGCATGTTGGTGATGGCGCGCGTGCGGCTCGAGAACTGGATGTCCTTCACGCGCTCCTGCGCGTCGATCACGTTGGCGGGCAGCTTGCCGCGCGCGCTCCACAGGTCGATCTGGAAGGCGAGCGTGTCGCGCCGCGGGTGGTCGTCGAGCACCTGCGTGAGCGGCGTGTTGGAGACGAGCCCGCCGTCCCAGTAGTAATGCACCGCGCGCGGCGCCCCGCTGGCGCGCGAGGCTTCGATCGGGCCCGGATCCTCGATGGCCACCGCCGGGAAACCGGGCGGCAGCGCGCCCGAGGCCATCACGTGCTCGGCACGGATGCGCTTGCGCCAGCGGCCGTGCTGGTTGTCGAACGCCTCGAAGTTGCCCGTCTCGACGTTGACGGCCGACACCGTCAGCCGCGTGGCCCCCGCGTTGATGCGGTCGAAGTCGACCAGCCGCTCCAGCGTCGCCTTCAGCGGCGCGGTGTCGTAGAAGCTGGCCGCGCCCGGCGCCTGCGGGCCGATCAGGCCGGTGACGGGGCGCGGCGTGAAGAAGCCGCGCTGGCCTT
The DNA here is from genome assembly GCA_903845345.1 of uncultured beta proteobacterium. GTDB lineage: Bacteria > Pseudomonadota > Gammaproteobacteria > Burkholderiales > Burkholderiaceae_C > Scleromatobacter. The sequence goes on along the minus strand of CAIMXF010000017.1, from coordinate 6,010 downwards.
CGGTGAGCGCGCGCAACGCATTCCAGCTGTTCCAGATCTCGCGGCGCCAGTCGTCCACGGGTTCGACGATGGCGTCCATGAACGCCAATGCATCGGGATACGCGGCCGGCCGCGACACCGTGTCCCAGAACTCGCGCAGCTTCGCGACCCGATGCCCGGGCTCGTTGCCCGCGATGATGGCGGCATTGATCGCGCCGATCGAGATGCCGGCCACCCAGTCGGGCTCGATGCCGGCGGTGGCCAGGCCTTCCATCACGCCGGCCTGGTAGGCGCCGAGGGCGCCGCCGCCTTGCAGCACGAGGGCGATGGTGTCGAAGGGCGGGCGGGTCAGGGGCATGGTGTTCCGGCGCGGGAGGCAAAGCGTGCAGCTTATCGGGTTCATGTTGCAGTGCGCTGAAGACGGGCATTCGCCAACGCCCAGGTCGCCATGGCCTGATCTAATGGCGGCATGAGCCACACCCCACCCGCGCACCTGGCGGCCGACTTCGCGGCCGACGGCATCTCGGACGTCGAATGCCTGTTCCCCGACGTCTCCGGCCATCCCCGCGGCAAGCTGATGCCGGCCGCCGCGTTCGCGAGCGGCGCCGAACTGCGCATCGCGCAGGCGATCCCGATGCAGTGCGTGACCGGCGACTACTCGTACGACCCGATCTTTCCCGACCAGGATCCCGACGTCCTGCTGCTGCCCGACTACGCCACGGTCAAGCCCGTGCCCTGGGCCCGCTCGCCGCGCGCGCTGGCCATCCACGACTGCCGCGAGCTCACCGGCGAGCTGTGCCAGTTCGCGCCGCGCACGATCCTGCGGGACGTGATGGCGCGCTACGAGCGGCACGGGTTGCGGCCGGTGGTCGCGCCCGAGATCGAGTTCTACCTGACCGCGCCCAACGACGACTCGGCGCAGCCGCTGCGCGCGCCGGCGATGCGCGCCGGCCGCACCGAGGTCGGCCAGTCGGCGTTCAGCCTCGACACGCTCAACGAGCACGCCGCGTTCTGGGACGAGTTCCGCGCCGCGCTGCAGACGCTGGGCATCCGCGCCGACACCTGGATCCACGAGGTCGGCCTGACGCAGTTCGAGATCAACCTGCTGCACGACGATCCGCTGGTCGTCGCCGACCAGGCCTTCCTGTTCAAGTACGCGGCCAAGGAGATCGCCCTGAAGCACGGCATGAACGCCGTCTTCATGGCCAAGCCGATCGCGCACCAGCCGGGCAGCTCGATGCACCTGCACCAGAGCCTGGTCGACGCCGACGGCCGCAACGTGTTCAGCAATGCCGACGGCAGCGAGAGCGCGCTGTTTCGCCAGTACATTGCCGGCCTGCAGTCCAACCTGCCCAGCCTGATGCTGCTGTTCGCGCCGTTCGTGAATTCGTATCGCCGCTTCGTCAAGGGCAGCCAGGCGCCGGTGAACTTCCACTGGGGCTACGACAACCGCACCGCGGGCCTGCGCATCCCGCGCAGCGGCCCGGCGGCGCGCCGCGTGGAGAACCGCGTGGCCGGCGCCGACGCCAATCCGTACCTCGTGATCGCCGCGACGCTGGCCGCCGGCCTCGACGGCATCGAGCGCGCGCTGGCGCCCACCGAGCCGATGGTCGAGAGCGCGTACGAGTCGTCGCACACGCTGCCGCGCACGCTGCCCGACGCGATGGCGGCGTTCACGGGCGACGACGTCGCCGTCAGGCTGTTCGGCGAGCGCTTCGTGCGCGCCTTCGCGGCAGTCAAGGACGTGGAGTACGAGAGCTGGCTGGCCGAGATCGGCGCGTGGGAGCGGCGTTTCCTGGTGGCGCAGGCATGAGTGTCCTGATGCGCGCCGCCCCGCCCCCCGAAGGCGCTCGCCGCGAAGCGCGTCCCGCGGAGTCGTGCTGATGCCGCGGACGATCGCGGTGGTCGGCGCCGGCCCGGCCGGCCTGATGGCCGCCGCCGTGCTGCAGTCGCGCGGCGCGCAGGTGCACGTGTTCGACGCGATGCCCTCGGTCGGCCGCAAGTTCCTGCTGGCGGGCATCGGCGGGCTGAACCTCACGCACTCCGAGGCGATGCCCGGCTTCCTGGCGCGCTACGCGCAACGCGCGGCCGCGTTGCAGCCGCATGTCGACGCGTTCGGCCCCGACGCCGTGCGCGCGTGGGCGCTGGCGCTGGGCGTCAAGACCTTCGTCGGCAGCTCGGGCCGCGTGTTCCCGACCGACCTGAAGGCCGCGCCGCTGCTGCGCGCGTGGCTGCACCGGCTGCGCGCGGGCAGCCATGACGACAGGGACGGCAAGCCGCCGGTGCAGTTCCACATGCGCCATCGCTGGCTGGGCTGGGCCGACGACGGCGCGACGCTGCGCTTCGAGCACGCCGCCGGCGAACTGTCGTTTGCAGCGGACGCCACGGTGCTCGCGCTCGGCGGCGCGAGCTGGTCGCGCCTCGGCTCGGACGGCGCGTGGCTGCCGCTGCTGGCCGCGCGCGGGGTCGACATCGCACCGCTGCGCGCGAGCAACTGCGGCTTCGACGTCGCGCCCACCGGCGCCGGTCGCGGCGGCTGGAGCGATCACCTGCGCTCGCGCTTCGCGGGCGAACCCGTGAAGCCGGTCGCGATCACCGCGGCCGACTCGCAAGGCGTCGCGCATCGCCAGCAGGGCGAGTTCGTCGTCACCGACACCGGCATCGAGGGCAGCCTCGTCTACGCGTTCTCGGCCGGACTGCGCGACGCGATCGCCGCGCAGGGCCAGGCCACGCTCACGCTGGACCTGCTGCCGCAGCACACGCTGGAGCAGGTGCGCGCCGAGACGCGCCGGCCGCGCGGCACGCGCAGCCTGTCCACGCACCTGAAGAGCCGGCTGCACCTGCAGGGCGTCAAGATGGGCCTGCTGCACGAGTTGCTGTCGCCCGCCCAGATGAACGACCCCGACGTGCTCGCCGGCTTCATCAAGGCGTTGCCGCTGGTCGTCTCGGCGCCGCGCCCGCTCGACGAGGCGATCTCCACGGCAGGCGGCGTGCGCTTCGAGGCGCTCGACCCGAACCTGATGACCACCGCCGTGCCGGGCCTGTTCGTTGCCGGGGAGATGCTCGACTGGGAAGCCCCCACCGGCGGCTACCTGCTCACGGCGTGCCTGGCCACCGGTCGGGCCGCCGGCGAGGGGGCGGCCGCGTGGCTGGCCGCCCGCTGATCCTGCCCGCTACCATTGCCATCCCGCTCCCGATGATCTCGTCCCCGCCCCGCATGCCTTCGCGTTCGCCGTCCCGCCGTGCCCGTCCCCGTTCCGATGTCGTGATCGACGTCGACATGCCCGCGGTCGAGCCGGCGGCCGCCGCGGCACCGGCCGACATCGCCGCGCCCGGCGCGCTGCTGCTCGCGCTCGAAGGCCGCGCGCCGTGGGAATTCGCAGCGAGCATCGCGGCCGCGCCGCTGCTGCGCCGGCTGCCCAGGGGCGACGGCCATCGCGTGCTGGTGCTGCCGGGCCTGGCCGCCAACGATCTGACCACGCTGCCGATGCGCACCTTCCTGAAGGATCGCGGCTACGAAGCCCTGCCGTGGGAGCAGGGCCTGAACCTGGGCCCGCGCGAGGGCGTGCTCGACGCGCTGCGCGCGCGCGTTCGCGAGCTGCACCGGCGCGATGGCCGCAAGAGCAGCCTGCTCGGATGGAGCCTCGGCGGCGTGTATGCCCGCGAGCTCGCCAAGGAGATGCCGGAGCTCGTGCGCTGCGTGATCACGCTCGGCTCGCCGTTCGCCGGGCCGCCCCAGGCCACGAACGCGTGGTGGCTGTTCGCGCGTGTCAGTGGCCATGCCGCGCCGGACGCGCGGATGCAGGCCGCGTTGCGCATCGCGCCGCCGGTGCCCACGACCTCGGTCTATTCGCGCACCGACGGCATCGTCGCCTGGCAATGCAGCCTGAACCCGCCGGGGCCGCTGGCCGAGAACATCGAGGTGCACGCCAGCCACATCGGCCTGGGCCTGAACCCGCTCGCGATGGTGGCCATCGCCGACCGCCTCGCGCAGGATCCCGCGCACTGGAGCCCGTTCGACACCACCGGCCTGCGCCGCTTCTTCTTCAAGACGGGTTGCGACGCATGAAGGTTCGCGCCAACGGCCTGATGCTCGAGGTCGACGACCAGGGCCCGCGCGACGCCCCCGTCGTGCTGCTGGTGATGGGACTGGGGATGCAGCTCACCGGCTGGCCCGACGAACTCGTCGGCCTGCTGCTGGCGCAGGGCTTTCGCGTGGTGCGCTTCGACAACCGCGACGCCGGCCTCAGCGAGGGCTTCGACCATGTCGGCGTGCCCAGCATCCCGCTGAATGCGCTGCGCCATTTCCTGCGCCTGCCCATCCGCTCGCCGTACGCGTTGAAGGACATGGCCGCCGACGCCGTCGGCGTGCTCGACGCGCTGGGCGTGGCGCGCGCGCACATCGTCGGCGCGTCGCTCGGCGGCATGGTCTGCCAGCACATCGCGGCGACGTATCCCGGGCGCGTGGCCAGCGTCGCGCTGATCATGACCACCAGCGGATCGCGCCGCCTGCCCGGGCCGACGATGGCCGCGCGGCGCGCGCTGCTGTCGCAGCCCGCCGACCGCGAGCCCGAGACGCTGGTCTCGCATTCGATCAGCGTGTTCACCGCGATCGGCAGCCCGCACTACCGTCCGGCGCCGGCCGAGCTGCGCGCGCGCGTGGTCGCGTCGATCCAGCGCGCCTCGCGCCCGCAAGGCGCCGCGCGCCAGCTGCTGGCGGTCGCGGCCGATGGCGACCGCACGCCGCTGCTCGCGCGCATCCGGGCGCCCACGCAGGTCATCCACGGCGTGGCCGATCCTCTGGTGCCGGTGGCCAACGGCCGCGACCTGGTCCGGCGCATCCCCGGTGCGCTCGGCGACTTCATCGACGGCATGGGCCACGACCTGCCGCAGCAGCTCCTGGCGCGCATCTCGCAGGGCATTGCTGCCAACGCCCGACGCGCCACCTGAACGCCGGCTTGTCACAGCCGCCGCGTCGGGCGCCCCGGCTGGCAGGCGGATTGGCGCCGGAAGTGCCGGGTCATCCCGTCGACCAGTACTTTGCGCTCGGATTGGAGTGAGCGACCGCCAACCGGATCGCCGCCTGTCGTGCCGCCGCTCGGCGTGTCAATCCGCCAACGCGGCCGCGTGCGGCGACTGGCATGCACCAGCATCGCGCGCGAATTCGACGATCGCGGCGCCGGGACCCCCCGTTCGCAGGCCGCATCGGGCCGGAACAAGGCGTGCAAAGGCACAAGCAGCCTGGCCGGGCGGTGCGTGGTGGCGGGTCTTGTCTAGTCAAGTTAGGGGGTGAGCGCCTGGCGCCGCCCCGCGCCGTTGCGCCTGCCATGAAAAAAGGCCGATCGGTTGCCCGATCGGCCCTGGTTCCGGCTGGCGGGGCGCGATCTTCGAGAATCGCGTCCCGCCTTCCGAAGCGCTTATTGCGCGCTGACGGCCACGTCGTCGAGGACGAACGAGGTCTGCAGCGAGCTGTCTTCCTTGCCCGTGAACTTCAGCGTCACCGTCTTGCCGATGTAGGCATTCAGGCTGATCGTCTTCTGCACGTAGCCAGTGGCCGCGTTCAGGTTCGAGTAGGTCGCCAGCGTGGTCGTCGTGCTGCCGCTGGTCACGCCGACCGTCAGCGTGTCGTAGGCCGCCGTCTTGGTCGTCTCGGCGGTGTCGACGTGCAGGTAGAACGTCAGCGAGGCGGACGTCTTGCCGGCAGGGATCGTGATCGACTGGGACGCGGTGTCGGTGTGGGCCGAGCCGTAGCCGTCGAGCCACAGGAAGCCGGTGCCGGAATGCGCCGTTTCGCCGCTGCACGTGGAGTTGGTGCAGTACGTGCCCGAGCTCACCGTCCACGGGGACGCCGAGCCTTCGAAGCCACCGTTGGTGACCAGGTTGGACGGCGGCGGCGGCGGCGGCGTGGTCGACGCGACGGTGACCGACTTGGTCGCCGTGGCCGCCTTGCTGTTGCTGTCCGTCACGGTTTCCGTCACGGTGTACGTGCCGCCGGCGGCGTACGTGTGCGACGGGTTCTGCGCGGTCGAGG
>CAIMXF010000016.1 GCA_903845345.1 uncultured beta proteobacterium | reverse complement strand
TGCACGCGCTCAGCGCCAACGCGAGCAGGCCAAGCGTGGCGAGACCCGAAGCGGAGCGCAATTTGACGAGGTTCATGAATTTCCCGAGAAGATTGGTGGCGCGGCCATCTGGCGTGCGCCCAAGCATGGACGGCCGCGAAGCCAGCCCGCAGCGCAGGGGCTCGCAAAGCCGACGTGCCCACGCAGTCAGCGAGAAAGTCGAGACCTGCAGCGACTGTCGAGGCTCGCGCATCCGCCGAGCATTGTTGTCCGGGCGCGCAGCGTCGACATGCAAGTAGCCGGCAGAGCTGTGACAAGGCGTGCGTTCGCGGCGGCGGCGACGGACATCGACCTGGCGCTCGACGACGTGACGGAACGCCTGAAGGCGGCGCGCGACCGTGGATTTGCCGATCCCGGTTTCAGCCGCGAGGCCGCGCGTGCTCCGGTGGGTCGATCCGTCGGCTGGTTTGGTTTGCAAGGTCTTGTTGGACGCGCGCCGCGACTGCTCAGGGATTCGAAGGAGTCTGGGGATCACCGGCAGACGGCAGATCGGCCCTCAGGATCATCCTCTTTGCGTACGGAGTTCCGACGCCCAGGACCTGGTTGTAGACGGGCTTCGTGTACTCGTAGCCGTTGAATCCCGCCTGGTTGGTATGGAAGAACTTGAGGCGGGGATCGACTTCCTGCAAGGCGGCTTCGACATAGAGCAGGTTGTTCACGTTTCCAAGTCTTCCGCCCAGGCTTTCCTCGGCCAGTGCAAGAAGCCCTGCGAACTCCGGCGCCGACACGCTCGTGCCGATCGCGCCGCTGAGCTGGCCTCCGAAGGCCAGCACGACCGCACTGCGCTGCGCTCCGCATGGCAACTGGGAAAGCCCCAGCGGGCACCCCCCTTCCTGCAGGGAGACGTCCGGCACCGTCCTCATGGTCGAGCCCGTCGGCACGAGGAACTGGTAGCCGGGCCGCGCAAACACCTGGCTCTGTCCACCGCCCGATCCCCAGTAGCCGCCAGCGACGTTCACGCCCTGGCCGTAAGGGTCATACGGAACCTCCGGATCCCCGTAGGCATTCTCCGACAGATAGGTGGAAGCGAGGCTGCCGGGCGTGCTCGTGGTGATCAGGTTCGCGCCGCCGACACCGGTGACGTGCGGACTTGATGCCGGGTGCTCGACGCCCGGCTCGAACCTGGCGGCGGCCGACGGCGGGGAATTGAAATAGGCGGTGCCGGGAATGTCCAGGCCTCCGGAGTCGCCGGAACTCGCCACGAAAGTGATGCCTTGCGCGTTGCCCTGCTTGAAGATCGCCTCATAGGTCTGCGTCAGGATCGAGGTGTAGTCGGTGCCGTCGTTGTACGAGGCCAGATAGCCTGCCTCCGGACCCGAGAACGACGAACTGACGATGTCGGCCGAATTGGTCTGGACGATCTCGTTGTACGCGGTCAGCACCGAGTTGTCCGACAGGTCCGGAATGTTGTACAGCTTGATGCGTGCATTGGGTGCCATCCCGCCGGACTGCTGGATGTCCAGCGACACTTCGGCAGAGGCGCCACTGTTGGGATCGAAAGGCGCTCCGCCCAGCACCGGGATTCGTTCGATCTTGGGCGGGCTGAGCTTCTCATGGCCGAAATACAGCGTCATGTCGCTGTCCAGGTAGTCGCTTGCCATCACGATGGCCACGGTGACGCCCTTGCCGGACAAGGCCTGGTAGGAAGGAAAGTCGTACGCCTGCTTGATGTCGGTGAACCAGTAGGCGCCGGTCTCCGAGTAGCGATTGTTGGGCCCGTCCTTGATCGACCCGACCGTCTTCAGGTTCAGGTGGCGCTCCCGGATCTTGCTGAACGCGGCCACCACGGCGTTCTCGTTCGCGAGTTCGGCGGGCAGCTGCAGAGCGCGCCGTGCCTGGATGCGCGAGCGTCCGTCGGCGCGCGAGACTTCCATCAGGTTCGAACCAAATGCCGCATTGATGCTGGCCACGCTGCCGATCACATGCATGCCCTGGGCATGCAGCCTCGTGACGTGAAGATGTCGCGATTCGAGCGAAGTTCTCACGCGTTCGACCGCCTCGGCGCTCGCGCCGAAGCGATCGTTGAATTCCGACGGCGTGAGCCAATGTCGGTAGAGCGGCGAGGCCTGGTCGTGCTGCTTGGCCAGGAGTTGGTCGAGTTCTGCCTCGTTGCGCAAAGGCATGAAGACCTCGAATTCGACTTGCTGGTCGGGGCTGGCAGCCCGCTTCGAGGACGCTTGTGCGGGAACGGTGGACGCGACGGCCGGCAGCGCGAATGCCGCAAGCACCACAGGGCCGATCACGTTCAGATAGGTCTTCATTTCGCAACTCTCCGTAGGTGGAAGATGGGGACCGCAGCGATGCGGCGTGCAGCACTCTCGATCGACAGGCACGGGTCCTGGACCCGCCTTCTTGCGCAGACTCGAAAGGCTGGGGGGGCGTGGGTTGCAGTTACTCAAAGTGCGTTGTGCGGGCGCTTTGCGCTGCTTTGCCGGTAGCTCTCTTGCATCCACTCACACCCGGATCGCTCGCAGCAAAGTGCGATAAAGCCTTGCCGCGAAGCCGATGACCACAATGCCCTGGCAACGCCTCGATACGGCATCGTCCGCCCAGGCGGCTTGGTGCTGGCCGGGGCCATCCCGTCGCTTTGCGAAGCGCGAGCGCCGACGATCCGGCCTCGATCGCGTTCGCAGGTCGCGTCGCATCCTCTTCCGCCTTCCTTGAACGAATCCATGCAATTTCCATCGATCTCCTGGACTATCGCCGGTGCACTGGTCGCGCTGAGCTTGACGGCTTGCGGCGGCGGCGGTGGCGGTGGCAACAACAACGGCAACGGCAACGGCGGCGGTACGAACCCGACGGCAAGCTTCACGATCGGTGGCAGTGTGTCTGGCCTGGCGGCCGGCCAGACGCTCGTCCTGACCGACAAGATCAGCAGCGGCTCGAATTTCAGCGCCAGCGACACGCAGACCTTGAGCGCCAACCAGCCGTTCACCTTCGCCACCGCCGTGCCGCAGAACGGCAGCTACGCCGTGACGATCGTCACCCAGCCGGCGAGCCAGACCTGCTCGATCAACAACGCGACCGGCGCGGGCGTGACCGCGGCGGTCTCGGACGTCGACGTCAGCTGTTCCGCCAACACCTATGCCTTGTCGGGAACGGCCTCGGGTCTGGTGGCGGGTCAGTCCGTCACCCTGGCCAACGGAAGCGATTCGGTGGTCGTCAGCGGCAATGGCGCCTTCTCGTTTCCGACGCGCATCAACGAAGGCGGCAGCTACGCCGTGGTCATCTCCGGTGCGGCGCCCAACGAAAGCTGCACCGTGAGTTCGGGCTCCGGGTCGGGCGTCGACGCCGATGTCGCATCCGTGGCCCTGGTCTGCTCGGCGGACGGCTACACGATAGGCGGCACGATCGCCGGCCTGGCGAGCGGGCAGCAGGTGACATTGCGCAACAACGGGGCAGACTCCCTCACGATCTCCGCGAACGGCGCCTTCACGTTCGCGACGCCGGTCGCATTCCAGGGGGCCTACGTGGTGACGGTGGCCACCCAGCCGACCAACGAGGTCTGCAGCGTCGCGTCGGGTTCCGGGTCGGGGTCGGGCGTGAACGCGAACGTGTCATCGGTGTCGCTGAACTGCTCCGCGAGCAGCTACACCATCGGGGGCAAGGTGAGCGGCCTGTTCGCGGGCCAGACGCTCACGCTGAAGGACAACGGCGCCGATCCCTTGACGATCACCGGCAGCGGCGCCGGCGTGGATGCCTTCGTGTTCGCCACCGCCGTGGCCTATCAGGGCAGCTACGCCGTGACCGTCGGCACCCAGCCCTCGAACGAAGTGTGCAGCGTCGCTTCGGGCAGCGGTACCGGATCGGGTATCGGCGCCAGCGTGTCGACCGTGGCGCTCACCTGCTCGGCCGACAGCTACAGCATCGGCGGCGCCGTGACGGGGCTGGCCTCCGGACAGCATCTGACGCTGTTCGACAACGGCGGCGATCCCGCCACGGTCACCGGCTCGGGAACGGGCAGCGACGCCTTCGCGTTCGCCACTCGAGTGCCTTTCAACGGCAGCTATTCGGTGACGATCAGCACGCAGCCGACGAACCAGGCTTGCAGCGTGGCGGCCGGCACGGGCTCCGGCGCCGGCGTCAATGCCAACGTATCGGCCATCGCATTGACATGCGCGAAGGATACCTACGCCATCGGCGGCACCGTCTCCGGGCTGTCGGCGGGCCAGGTCGTCACCCTCCTCGACAACGCCAGCGATGCGAAGACCATCACGGGCGGTGGCAGTGGAGCCGACGCGTACACGTTCGCGACGAAGGTGGCCTACCTCGGCAGCTACGCGGTGACGATCAGCACCCAACCGACCAACGAGACGTGCAGCGTCGCCTCCGGTTCGGGTTCCGGATCGGGCGTCAATGCGAACGTCACGTCGGTCAACCTGAACTGCTCGAAGAGCAACTACACCATCGGCGGCAAGGTGACCGGCCTGGTCGCGGGACAGAGCCTCACGCTGAAGGACAACGGCGCCGATCCTGTGACCATCGTCGGCGGCGGCACGGGTAGCGACAGCTTCGTGTTCGCCACCGCGGTGGCCTACCAGGGCAGCTACGCCGTCACGGTGAGCACCCAGCCGACCAACGAGGTCTGCAGCGTGGCGTCGGGCTCCGGCTCGGGCTCGGGTGTCAGCGCGAACGTCTCGACCGTCGCGCTGGCCTGCTCCGCCAGCAGCTACAGGATCGGCGGCACGGTCAGCGGCCTGGCCAGCGGGCAAAGCCTGACGCTTCTCGACAACGGCGGCGATGCGAAGACGATCACGGGCAACGGCTCGGGCACCGATGCCTTCACGTTCGCCACCAGCGTCCCGTTCAAGGGCAGCTACGCCGTCACGATCAGCACTCAACCGACGAACCAGGCCTGCAGCCTGGCCGCGGGAACGGGTGCAGGATCGGGCGTCAACGCCGACGTGTCCAGCATCTCGCTGACCTGCGCGAAGGACAGCTACGCGATCAGTGGCAGCGTGTCCGGCCTGGCGGCCGGCCAGACCGTCACGCTCCTGGACAACGGTGGCGACGCGAAGACCGTCACCGGCAGCGGCAGCGGCACGGATGGCTACACGTTCGCCACCAAGGTGCCCTACCTGGGCAGCTACGCGGTCACGATCAGCACCCAGCCTGCCAACGAGGTGTGCAGCGTGTCGTCCGGATCCGGCGCGGGCGTGACAGGCGCCGTGTCGACGACGGCGGTTGCCTGCTCGAAAGATTCCTACAGCATCGGCGGCACCGTCACCGGCCTCGCCTCCGGGCAGACACTGACCCTGGCGGACAACGGCGGCGGCGGAGGAAACACCGCCACGCTCACCGGGACCGGAGCGCCCATCGCCTTCACGTTCCCCAGCCAGGTCGCCTACCTGGGCAGCTACGCGGTGACCGCCGGCACGCAGCCGACAAGCCAGACGTGCAGCGTCCAGGCCGGCACCGGCTCCGGAACCGGCGTGAACGCCAACGTCACCAGCGTGGCGATCACCTGCTCGACGCGGACCTACACGATCGGCGGCACGGTCACGGGACTGGCCAGCGGACAGACGGTGACGCTGACCGACAACGGCGGGACGGGCGGCAACGTCGCCAGCGTCGCTGCCAACGGCACATTCACGTTCGCGACGCCGGTCGCGTACGGCGGCAGCTACGCGGTGGCGGTCACGGGCCAACCCGTGGGCCAGTTCTGCACGACCACCGGCGCGACCGGATCGGGCGTGGTCGCCAACGTGTCGGGCGTGGCCATCAACTGCACGACGGCCTGGTACGTGAGCGGCACCGGCGTCGACACGCACGACGGGATGACGCCCGGCACCGCCTTCCGCACGCTGGCGCGGGCATCCGGCTTCGTCAAGGCCGGCCAGGTCGTGCTCGCGATGGACGGCACCTACACCAACGACACCGGCGGCGCGGTGCTGTCGATCTCGAGCGCCGGGACGGCGAATGCCTGGATCACCTACAAGGCCTATCCTGGCGCCCATCCGGTCATCCAGACCGATGGCATCTGGGAAGGCATCTTCTTCACGCCGACCGCCCAGTACGTGGAAGTCAACGGGTTCACCGTGGTGGGCGACAACGCGTCGCTGACCCTGGCCGGCGCCCAGGCTGTCGAATCGAATCCCGCGGCCAACCCCAAGTACAACGGCAACTGCATCGCGGCGCAGGCGGCCAAGACGCCGCCGTATCCGCACCACCTGAGGATCCTGAACAACAACGTGTCCGAATGCCCGGGCGGCGGCATCGCCACCATCGGGGCCGACTACGTCACGATCTCGGGCAATACCGTGTTCGACAACGCGCTGTACTCCGCGTATGGCTGCTCCGGGATCTCGACGCTGATCGACTACGACTCGAATCCGTCCGACACCACCACGCCGTACAAGATGATCATCACCAACAACGTCGTCTACGGCAACCAGGAGCTGATCCCGTGGGGCCAGGTGGGCTACATCTCGGACGGGGAAGGCATCATCATCGATTCCAACCACAACAATGCGTATGACGCGACGGTGCCCTATCCTGCCTATACCGGTCGGACGCTGGTCGCCAACAACGTCGTGTATTCGAACGGCAGCGCGGCCATCGAGGTCTACCAGAGCTCCCACGTGGACGTCGTCAACAATTCGACGCTGGACAACGTCCTCTCGCCGACCGGCCTCAGCGCGGCCCAGTCCACGCACGTCAACGGCCGGGGCGAGATGAACCTGGGCCAGATCAGCGACGTCAATGTCTTCAACAACATCTTCTACAGCCTGGCGGCCCAGAATCCGGTGACGCAAGGCTCGGCCTGCACCAGTTGCAGCGTCGACTACAACCTCTACTACGGCGGGACGAATTCCCGGGGCACCTTCGGCGCCAACGGCGCGCACGACAAGGTCGGCGACCCGCTCTATTCCAATATCGATACCACCAAGCCGGCATCGATCAGCCTGCAACTGCGCGCCGGAAGTCCGGCCATCGGCAGCGGCACGTCACGGCTCGCGCCCGCCACCGACATCAACGGCAACGCCCGCCCGTCGAAGTCGGGCTACACGATCGGCGCCTATTCCCAGTGAGCATCGGGCCGCTTCGTCCAAGCGAGCACCGCGATTTTGGAATCACGCAGCCTGCGCCGTCGTCCGACTCGGATGGGCGCTTTCCAAACCGGTGTTGCAGCCCGTCCCTGGCATCCTGTCCCGGGAATACACGGCCTGAAGACGGGGCGAAGCGCGGTGAGCGCGCGGGCCTGCCGCTACGCCGCGATCGCGTCGCTTCGAGCCCGCCCCGACGGGGTTCGACCCGCTCGTTGCCGGAACTGCGGCTGATCGAGTTGGTCGTGGCGTGCTGCCACGGGTCGAATCGGCAGGCCGCGCATTTCCGGGACAAGACTCTAGGAACCCATGCCGTTCAATCCGACCCAGACGAAACCAAGAGCGATGAGCGACAGACCGAGCGATGACGCCAGGAACAACACCAGCATGCGCACCAGGGTGCCGATGATGCCGGTTCCGTAGACCCCGCGCATGTGCATGAAAAGGTGCAGCGGCGCGACCGCCAGCACGATGAAGGAATGGCCGTTGGTCGGCCCGGCCAACGCGAGCGCGAGGATCAGCAGCAGACCGACCGCGGAGAGCGAGTGCAAGCTGAAGATGGCATGGTCGAAGACGAAGAACCGGCGTTGAAACATGAACAGCAGGCTGAGCAGACCGGTGGCCAGCGGCAGCGTCAGGAATGCGAAGCGCTCCGACCATTGCTCCAGGATGAGCTTGAATCGCTCGGGATCGTCGATCGCCTTCTTGATCCGCTGCTCGAGCCAGGAACTCGCCGCTTCGTCGTTCTTGTCCATGATCATGACGTGCGGCTTGGCGAGCGCCGCGTCAAGCTTCGCCGCGTCGTCGGGATCCAATTTGACGAAGGGTCGGGCGGCCGTCGCCGCCCCATGGGCCCGATCAACGGTCACCTCGGCGTCCGCATGCACGGCGTGCCCGGCCATCGAGCCGACGAAGAACAGCGCCAGCAGCACCACGAGGAACAGGCGCAGCGGAGGGATCTGGGGCGCCCGATGGCCATCGAGATAGGCCCGCGTGAGGCGACCCGGACGCAGGATCAGGTCGGGCAAGGTTTTCCACACCCGGCCGTCGAAGTGCAGAACGCCTTCGACGACCTCCCCCAGCAGCAGCCAGATCGAGCGATGAAGGTCTTCGCTCGCCTGGCCGCACCGGTGGCACCATCTGCCCTGAAGGGGCGTTGCGCAGTTGGCGCAAGGGCTGCCGGGATGCCAGTGCGCGCCATGCCCGGCTGAACGAAAGAAGCCGCCTGCGGCGTCGACAGCCGCTGTCTCGAAGTCCTGGGACACTTGCCTAACCTCCCGGTGAGCAGCAGGTCGCGACGTGGCGAACGCCTGCCCGTCGCGCCCTTTCTGGCGGGCCATCGTGCCGCCGCTGTCAGCGTTTTTAACACGCGGGCGACTAGGACTGCAGCCCTGGCCACGGCTTCTTCACACGCAGACGTCACTTGCGATCCGGGCGTCGCTCGTATAAGCGGCTGACCTACTGCGGAAACAGCTGCGTCGTCGGAATCGAGTTCATCGGCAAGGTGCCGTCCGCGGTTGCCCAGCCGACGCTGATCCCGTTGAATGCGACGTTGTATCGTTCGAGCAGGAACGTGGCCTTCTGGCCTGCGTCGAGGTGCAGCGTGACGCCGGGATTGACGTTGACGCCGCCGAACGAGGAGGTCGGGTTCTCGGAGCTGTAGACGAGCTGGCCGTTGATCCACAGCCGGCCTTGCGACAGCGACCCTTCTCCGAAGATGTAGTCGCCCGAAATCGGCGCCTCGATGGTGCCGGTCGTGCGCGAGCCGGCATTGCCGGCCACGCCGATGCTGGCGAGATAGTCGCGGAAGTAGCCGCGCTCGACGTCCTGGCGCGGCATCCACTCGATGGGCTCCACGCGCTGGCCGAGGGATGCGCCGGTCTTGCTGGTCGCGAGGTCGATCGAAGCGAACCATTGCACCGTCAGCCCGGTGCCGTTGCCCGCGACCCAGGTGGCAGGCGCCGGCTGCCCCGGGCATCCCGCCAGCGCGCGCACCTTGTTGTACAGGCCGAAGACGACGGGCGCGCCCGCGCCGTCGAACGTCGCCGCGGTCATCACCGCGGCCGGCAGCCCGTGCCCATAGTCCGAACTGCAGACATAGCCCGAGGACTGCACGTCGGTCGACGACAACGCCGTGGGCCCGAACTGCGTCAGTTGATCCTGCAGCAGCAACAGGTGCATCCGCACCCAGTTGACCGCAGCGCGGCGGTACATCAGGCGCGCGTCCGCCGTGACGAAGAGCATCGCCGAGTCGCCCCCGCCGCCGATGCTCAGGCCCTGGGGCAATCGCGTCGCCGAGTTGTCGATGCCGCGCACGGCGCGGTAGCCGGGATCCACGGCGCTGCGCGCGCCCGCGTACAGCTGATGGAACGCGTAGCCTTCGCCGTCCTCCGGATTGCTGAGGTTGCCGATGAAGTACTCGCCGTTCGTGCCCGTCGACAGGCTGGGATCGAACATGAAGCCGGCCCACCACCAGGGCGTGCGCAAGGCGATCTTCTGCTCGGCGACGTCCTGGTCGGTCAGCGGGTTGGTGGGCGTCTCGCCGAGGCTCGTGCGCACGAAGGCCGGCAGCTCGCTGGCCTTGTCCAGGGGCTGGTCGGTCTTGTCGAAAGCGGCGTCTCCGACCAGGAACGGAAAGTTCGAGCGCTCGAGGCCAGGGCCGTTGATGCTGGCGATCGGATCCACGTTGTCGGCCGGCGAGAACAGGCCCAGCTGCTCGCGCCGCACGAAATGCTGCAGCACCTGCATCGACTTGAACTTGGTGGTTCCGAACGAGCCCGCGGGACCGATCGTCGTCTCGCCCGGCTGCAGCCAGGGCGTGGTCATGGTGTCGACCGCCAGCAGCAGCCCGCGCAGGTTCTCGTCGGTCGGGTTGGCGATGTAGGCGTCGTTGAGCGCGAACCACTGCGCCTCCATCTCCGGCTTCGGAAAGCGCGGCAGGTCGGACATCCAGTCGTTGAGCGAACATTCCCCGGGACGCACGCAGTCGCGCGAGATCTGCGGCAGCTCGATGCCCACCTTCAGTTGCAGCGGATTGCTGGCCCGGATCTCCTGGATCGCGCGCTGCGCGTCGGCCAGCGTCGCGATGGGCGGGCCCAGCAACGTGGGTGCCGCCTGCTTGAACGATCCGTTGGCGAAGGCCAGGTCGCGCTCGTCGCTGCTGCCGGTGTACCAGGTGCCGCCGGGCTGGAACGGATGGTCGGTCTCGACGTCGCGCAGCTTGACCACGTTGTACTTCTGGCGCATCGCGACGAAGTAGGTGACGAGGGTCGCCTGATCCGCGGCGCTGACACCGTCGAGATGCGCCCGGCGAACCACGTCGTCGCCGGTGAAGTTCCAGATCGCGAGCTCGATCCCGTCGGCGGAGTGGCAATTGGCGCAGGCGCCCTTGTTCTCGCCATTGAGGTCGATGCGTTGCTGGCGCCAGATCTTCACGCCGGCGCTGAGCGCCTGTGCCAGTTGATCCGCGCTCAGGGCCGCGCTCGAGGCGGGAGAACTGGCGGGCGGCGCGCTGGCGACCGCACCGCCGCCGGCACTCGATGGCGTGCTGCCGGATCCGCCGCCGCAGCCGGCCAGGGCCAGGGCCAGGCTGCAGGCGGCGGCGATGGGGCGGCGGCGCGCGTGGGGATCGGCGAAGGGACGGGACGGATTCGACATGGGACGACGGCTGGGCTTCGGCCTGACGGGCACCGGTGGGTGAATGGGGGCGACACCGACCTGCAATGCGGGCAGACCTGCATGCCTTCGGCGGCTCGACCATGGTTCCCGGCGCCGATTTTCTTCAGCTTTCTTCGGCTTCCAGAGCGCCCGATCCAGGTATCCGGAGGCATCGAAGGTCACAGGGCGCTACTGGAACAGCACCGACATGAAGCACCCGCGCGGTCGATGCCCACTGCAACGGGGTGGCCGCGCGGCGTGGCGCTGAAGAGTGCTGCCCGTGCGGGGCTCCACGACATGGCACCGGGCGACCGGGGCCTTTGCCGAGTCTTTGCTCAATAGTTCACGGTTGAGGGTTAACCCTTTCGGTGCCGTCACCTTCTGCTACGCAAGCGTCGACGAACGGGCGATAAGCTGGACTGCGATTCGCCCTGTTCGACGCCTCTTGCCGGTCGCTCCCGGCGGGCAACGACGAGCTCGCGCAATCACAGAAGGAGATTTTCTTGCAATCCCGACCGGCATTCGCGGACGCACGCACCTCGTCTTCCTCCCCGGCGACCCTGGTGCCGGGAGAAGCCAGCGCGCCCGCGGGCCTCATCCGCGTGCTGGGCGCTTTCGCCACCGAGTTCCGGCACGCCGCGCTCGACCCGGGCCTGTGGCGTCGCGCCCACGCCCGCCGGCTGCTCCAGTTGCTCGGCAGCGCGTGGCACCTGTCGGAGTCGCGTGCGAAGGTGCTGGCCGCGCTGTGGCCCGATTTCGACGAGCAGCGCGCCAGAAACAGGCTGCACCACACCGTCCACTGGATACGCCAGGGCTTCGAGACGCTGCCGCTGGCCCTGCGGCCACAGATCGTGGTTGGCGCGGAGCGCGTGGAGCTCAAGCTGCCGCCGGACGTGCTGCTCGATGCGCAGGAGTTTCTCGCCGCGTTCGAGACCGAAGCGATTGACGACGCAAGCCGGTTCGCGGCGGTGGCGCGAGCGCTTCATTGGTACCAGGACGATCTGGCGACCGACTGGGACTCGTCGTCCGAGATCGAGTCGCGCCGTGCCTGGCTGGCGGGCCTGTTCGACCAGGCTCTCGCGGAAGCGGTCCAGCTCGCCACCGATCTCGAGTACACCGATCTCGCGCTGCAATATGCGTTGCGCCGTGCCCTGCGCCCCTCGGCCGGCGTCGAGGCTCATTGCGTCTACGCGAGCCTGATGGCCGATCGGGGTCGGCCCGATGCCGCGGTGTCGCATTGCCGGAGCATCCGCGATCTGCTGAAAGAGGAGGATGGCGGCGCCGTCCATCGCCTCGACGACCTGGTGCGTGACATCCAGCAGCGCGCGAACCGGCCCGCGGCGGCCTCGGCAACCGAACCCGGCATCGTCGCCATGGCGCCGGAGCCGGCGCGTGCCGCGCTGCCGCTTCGCAAGGCGATCGTCGGTTACCAGGGGCTGCTGGAGGCCGCGTCGCGGACGCTCGCCGATCCGTACTCGACCCTCGTTGCGCTCGTCGGGCCGCCCGGTTGCGGCAAGACCGCGCTGGCGATCGAGTTGTGCCATCGCACCTCGAGTCACTTCCGCCATGGGGTCGTCTGGATCGATTGCCAGAACGCGAGCACGCACGTCACCGACTTTCTTCTGGCGGTGGCGCGTGCCCTCATGCCTCGCGACCGCTGCGAGTCGACCGTGGAGGCCGTCATGCAGGCGCTGCATGGCCGCGAGTTGCTGGTCGTGCTGGACGGCCTGGCCTCGCCCTGCCACCCGGAGATCGCGCGCGCCATCTCCGCGTGGCACGCGATGAACAGGGACGTCCGATGGCTGGTGACGGCCCAGACCCCGCTGCGCCTGCGCGACGAGAAGAACCTGATCGTCGATCCGACCGACCTGCTGCATTCCCCGGACTCGGCGACACCGCCGCCGGCGGCGCAACTGGTGCATCGGTCGGGCGTCCACGGCTGGTCGCTGCAGGACAAGCGCGTGCGCGCGACCGTCGAGGCGATCGCGCTCGCCGTCGACGGGCTGCCGTCACTGCTGGAAGCCGCCGGCCGCGTCCTGGAGACGATGTGGCCGAACGAACTGGTCTCGCGCCTGGAACGCGATCCCGTCGTGCTGCTGCGCGATCCCCTGCGACCGGTCGACGTCGCGCGCAGCGCCTCGCCGGCGGGGGAAGCGCTGGTGCGGTGGGTGGAGTCGGCCTCCGCGGACCTCAAGCGCCTGCTGGCCCTGGCCGGGCGCTGCAGGAGCTGGCTCTCCCGCGATGATCTGGCGGCACTGTGGGACGGCGAACCCGCGGCCGTGCACGGCCTGGTCGAGCAGGCCGTGCGCCAGCAATTGTTCCTGCGGCGAGTGCGGCAGGCGCACGACGGCGCCTGGAGTGAATTCAGGGTGCCGCGCTACGCGGTCGCGGCGCAGGTGATCGCCGGCGATGACTTGCCGCCGCACACGGTGCAGGCGCGCATCGCGGCCTGGCTGACGCTGGGTGCATCGCCTTCGGACACGACACTCGCGGCCGTCACGCGCGCAGCGACCTGGTTCGACGACCACATCGACGATTTCGAGGCCCTTGTGCGCGAGTGGCAGATCGGCGGGCGGCACGCCGACCTGGCCTCGCTCTGCGCCGCGCAGCGGCATGCCTGGGGCGGCTCGCGCCACGCGCCGCGGGTGCTGGACTGGCTCACCAGCCTGGGCGAACACATGGAACAGGTGCCGGACGCCTGCGCGGCACAATTGTTCGTCGAGCGCGCCAGGCTGCGAGCGCAGCTCGGTCAACTGCACGGCGCTTTCGAGGATGCAGGCCGGGCCGTATCGCGGCTCGGGACTTCGGGCGACCAGGCGCTGCGATCTGCGGCCATCTCGCTGATCGACCGCTACGGCGCCTCCCAGGCCGGCAGTGCGCGCGCCCCGTCGGTCAACGCCAAGGGCATCGAAGCTGGCGAGAGCCTGTTGCGGGTCGCCCAGGCGACGCTGCGCCAGGGCGAACTGGCCAAGGCGCTCCAGTCGTGCGCGGAGGCCGTCGGCGTCTTCAACCACTTCGGGTTGACGCGAGGATTGCTCAAGAGCCAGCAGATGCGCGCCAAGATCGCCTTTGCGCTTGGCGACACGAGCCTTGCGCAGCAGTGCATCCTGCACGTCGAGCGTTCGGCACGCGCGCTGTCCGACCAGAGCGAGGCGGCCAAGGCGGAGTTGCTGCGCGCCGCGGTACTGATGTCGGACATGCAGTTCCAGCGCGCGATCGAGACCACGTCCCTGCTGATGGCACGGCCCGAGGTCACCCGGCATCCCGCGCTGGCCACGCGGGGGCTGCTGCTGCTGGGCTGGGCCAACTACGCGATGGGTGCCTGGCCGGTGGCGCGGGCCTTCGCGACGGAATTGCGCGAGCAGGCCAAGCTGAGCGCCAACATGGGAACACGCGTCAGCGTCGAAACCCTGTCTGCGCTGCTCGACGCGCGGCAGGGCTCGCGGGCGATCGCGGTCCGGCGCGTCGGCGAACTCCTGGACATCCCTTCCCGCGACAGGCATCTGCCGGACCTGCAGGGCGATTGCGTGAATGCCGCCGACCTCTTGCTGCACCTGGGCCGCCCCGACCTGGCCACGCGCGCGCTGGAGCGGCTGGCGGAATTCTCGCGCCGGCCGCAGCACCGCCTGCGGTTGTGGGTCGCACAGCGCGCGCACGACCTGAGGGCAGGCCTGCCAGCGTTGTCCGAAGGCTCGAGCGAGGAATCCACCCGCCTGACGGTGCGCGTAGCGACGCTCGACGAACTCCTGGAATCGCTCGTGCGCCCCTGACCAGGCCGTCCTGCGCACGACGATGCCGAGGTCCACGGGACGCGGCCTCATGAACTGACGGACATCCCTCATCGGGCCGCAGGCGCGGCGCTCCAGTACTCATGCAGCGTCAACAGATCGCTCCGGGCGCGTTCGATGACGTGTTCCGCGGCAAGCAGGCTCTCCTCCCGGACGGGGGAAGCGTTCGTCAGATGGCGCGCCCGAAAGTCGGTCACCAGCGCGACGTTGTCCTTGGCGTCCGACAGCACGCCGAGCGACTGCGAGAGCGTGGTCGCCAGATGCGCCAGGCCGCATCGGGCGGCCAGCAAGGCGGCGGCCTCGACCACGTGTTCCAGTGCCGTGCGACGCGCGGTGGCGATGAAATCGACCGGCAATGCGACGAAGCGCGCGATGCCGCCGGCCAGCGCGCCGTGCAGCGCGTCGATGACGATCTCGTGAAGCGCGACGTTGATGCGCATGGAATTGGCGTGCGGCAGGTCAGCGACAAGCTTCCTGGCGGCGTCCATCCAGGGCGCACAGCCGTTCACGTCGTCGCGCCGCCACGAGAGCTCGGCGAGCCACAGGCAGGCGTAGGTGGCCGCCGAGTCGCGGCCCGCCGCTCGCGCGAGCCGGTACCAGTCGATCACGGTCGCCTCGGCGTCGGAGATCCTTCCCGATGCCATCTGCGCCCACGCTCGACGGCTCAAGGCGGCGTGGGTCGCACGCGGCGCGCGCAGCTCCCGTGCGCAGGCCAGCAGTTCATCGCAGAGGTCGAGCCGCTCCTGCGGCGCCATCCCCGGTACGCCACCGCTGAGTGCGAGCAGGAGATCGCACCAGGTCAGCGACCCGGCCAACCGTGCACGCCAGGCATCGACGGGCCAGACGCGCGCCTGATCGCCGGGCATCGACGCCACCGCGATGGCTTGCCCCAGATCCAGCCTGGCTGCCTGCAAGGTCCACCATCCCGGCTGCTCCGCACCTTGCATCGCCGCCAGTTCGGCATCGATGGCGCCGAGTGCGACAGCCAGCGGACTCGTGCCTGCCGTGGCCTCGGCGTGCAGCGCCACGAGGTGTGCCCGCAGGACCGGCGAGAGCTCGTCGCCGCCACCGGATTCGAACTCCGCCAGGGCGGCACCCGAGTACGTGAGCGCCTCGTCGAAACGGCGGCCGTCGATCAGCAACGCCGCGGTCAGTATCCGAACGCCGACCGCCGCCTGGCGATCGCCGACCGCTTCGGCCACGGCGATGCCTACCGGAGCCCAGCGCAAGCCGAGAGTCAGCAGACCGCGCACCGCCCACGAGTGCATCAACGGCACCAGTAAGCCGAGGAACAAGTCGGGGTCCTCGGCGCCCACCTCGTCGAGCAGGGGCAGCGCCTCGTCATGGCAGGCCAGGAGCGTGTCCATCCAGCGCGTGTATCCGGGCGATTCGATGTCGCAGGCCTCGCGATGCAGGCGTTGCACCATCGCCTCGATGCGGGTGCGGCGGATGGCCGGCAACAACCCGGCGTACGCCGCCTCGCGGCGAGCGTGATCGCGCGTGAGATGCAGCATCCGGAAACGGCCATCGCGACGCTCGAGCAGCCCGGCATCTGCCAGTTCATCGAGACAGCCTGCGAGCGGGAGCCCCTTGCCGAGTCCGGCCGCCTCCGACACGGCAATCGCATCTTCGGGTGCGAACCAGCCGGGCAGTTCGGCGCAGCCATGCAGCACGATGCGGGCGTGCGGCCCGAGCAGCCGCACCGAAAGCGCCAGGGCCGCACCGACCGGTCCGTGCAGGTAACTGCTGTCGTGCAAGCCTGGCGATTCATCGTCGCCCGCGCTCGCCTCCAGTTGCGCGAGGATCTCTCCGGCCGTCATCGTGGCCGAGCGGGCCGCTGCCAGCTCGATGGCCAGGGGCAGGCCATCGAGCTTGCGCACGAGGGCGATCACTTCGCTCCAGTGCTGGGCTGACCATTCATGGACGTCGGCGACGGGCCGGCGCAGCCGATAGCACGCGATCGCCGGCGACAGCCGTACCTGGACGAGCGGGGCGTCAGCGTCCGGAACCCCCAGCGGGCGGACGGCGACGTGGTTCACTTCGGCGAGTGCCACCGGAACGCGCGTGATCGCCACCACGCGCGATCGCAGGCCTGCGGGCAGGGCCGCGAGAAGCGAAGCGCCTTCGGGTCTTTCATCGAGGTCGTCCAGCACGACCAGCATGTCCCGCGACGCCAGCAACAAAGCGAAGGCGGCCTCGGTGGTGAGCTCGCTCTCGGGATCGAGGCCGGCGGCGAGGCAGACCGTCTGCGCGATGGAAGGGCCCTTGCCGTCGCCCAACGGCACGTAGATCACGCCATCGGGACGGGTGGGCCCCGCGCGGCGCATCACCTCGCGCATCAGCGCCGTCTTGCCGACTCCGCCCAGGCCGTGCACGTTCCACACCCCGGGCCCGCTGCGCAGTGCCGCGCAGATGTCTCGTATCAGCGGTTCCCGGTCGATCAGCATTTCACCCGGCGCGGCGAGGCGATCGTGCAGGCGCACGTCGGGGCCGATCCGCGCCGCCGCGTCCGCGGCGATGTCGGCGAGCACCTTCGATGGCCGAAGCCCCAGCTTTTGACCGAGGGCGCGCCCGGCAGCCTCGAAAAGCCGCAGCGCGGCGTGATGGCGGCCCGAATCCAGATCGAGTTGCATCAGCTGCTGGTAGGCCCATTCGTCGGCAGGCTGGATGTCGACGATGCGTTCGAGGAACTGCCTGCGCACAGGGACGTCGCCCTCCGCGATGCGGCGGCGCGCGGCTTCCTTCAGCAAGGCGACGTGCGCTTCCTGGAACTGGCGCCGCACCGTATGGCCGAGGCCTCCTGCGACAACTTCGGGCGCCCACTCGCCGCGATACTGGTCCAGCGCGGTGAGCAGATCCACCTCCGACGCGGCCTCCAGCGGCTGCTGCACGAGGCGGAGGATCCGATGCGCGTCCGAGTCGACCCGCGGATCCAGCTGGACACGACCCTGTTGCAGCTGGAGCCACTCATCCGGCCAGGCGATCGCGCCGAGCGCCTGGCGCGCGAGATGCATGGTGTGATGCAGCCGATTTCGCGCCGCGGCCTCGCCCAGGCGGGGCCAGAGCACGTCGGCGACCTCGTCGCGCTGCACGCCTTGAGGATGTGCCGCAAGCAGGGCGAGCAGGGCCCGCACGTGGGTGCGCCCTTCAATCTGGCCCAGGCCCTGCCCGCCGATCCCTCGCACGGAGAATCCTCCCAGCACCAGGATCTCGATCGGGGCGGTCTCCACGGTCGTATTGGCAGCGCTGGGACGTTTCATCGGCAGCTGTGAATCGATGCTTGCAGGAGGATCGTTGTGCGTGCAGTGGATTGTGAACCCTCGCGATCGATCATTCTTTGCTGCACTTTGCGCCACAGGCGAGCCCGACCGTTGTGAAACCGACGACTCTCGTCGATTGCCGTCCGGCGCGGTGCACCGCACCGGCGCGTTTACCTATCATCGCCAGGATGGCCGGCGCGATGGCGGCCGGCGTCCCTCCCGGGCAATGCCGAAGGGTGTCGGCGGTGCGGCACCCGGGCGCCGACGCCCTTCTAGGAGCCATCAATGAAGTTCATGGTCACTGACGAGGCGCTCGAGGCGCTCGAGCGCGAATGCAGCGAGCTCGGATCGGACGCACGCGACGACGACCGGCGCCTGGCGTTGCGCGTCGAAATCGCATGGCACCTCCGACAACGCTTTCCGCTCGCGGCGGAGCGGTCGGCACGGTCTCTCGACGCTGAAATCGCACTGGCGCCGTCGCCGGTGCAGCAGTCCTTCGCCGGCCGTCTCGCGCTCGTGATGGCCGAGGTCGACCTCCAGATGTCGCGCCTGGACGCTGCCCGGTCCCAGGCGGCTCGCGCCAGGCCGCTGTTCGAGTCCGCCCGTGACGGCGTCGGCGTTGCCGATGCGCTGTTCGTGGCCGGGCTGGTCGAACACGACGCCGGCGACCGCGAGGCCAGTTCCGCCTTGCTGGGTGCCGCGGCCGTGCGTGCACGCGTGGTCGGCGACGACACCCGCGCCCGCCTGTTCGACGGTTTCGAGGCGATCTTCGCCGCATCGGCCAGCATCGTCGCGGCCGACGCACGGTGGCGGTCGTTCGTCGACAAGGGCCTCGTCGATACCGCTCGGCAAGGATCGGATCTGCGCGCGCTCGGCGACGATGCCGCGTTGCTGGCCGTCGTGCACGACTACGTCGGCACCGTGGCCATCAATCGCGGCGACAACCGCATCGGCCTGGAATCCCTGACGATCGCCGTCGATGCCTACCGATGGGTCGGGCAGGAACGCCGAGCGACCGTCTGCGCCTGCAACGCGGCCAGCGCGTTGTCCAACCTGGTCGACCATGCAGGCGCGCTGGAACGTATCGACGAAACACTGGAGCGTGCGCGGCAACGCGGGGTTCCCCGGCACATCGGCATCTGCCTCGTCCAGAGCGCCCACACCTTGTGCGAGCTCGGCAATGTCGACGCTGCGCGCGAGCAGATCCTGGAAGCCAGGGAGGCGCTTGCCGGCCTCACCCGGATCGCGAGCTACACGGTCCTGCTGCAAGTTCTGGGCGAAGTCGAATTCGCGCTCGGCAACCTGGAACAGGCGCTGCAAGCCTACCGCGCGCAGGAGGAACACGCGCTTGCGAGCGGCAGCACGACCCATCAGGTGCTCGCGCTGAGGCAGCAGGTCGAGGTGTACGTCGCGCTGGGACAGCACGAGCGAGCACTCGAAATCGGCCAGTCTGCGCTGACGCTGGTGCGTCTGCTGGGCAACGCCCTCGTCGAGTCCGAGATCCTGTTCGTCATGGCGTCCGCCTACGCGCCAGGCAGCACGGCACCCGTCCCCGAAAGCCCCTGGCCCGACGGAGAAATCCATTTCCTCCACCGCGCGCTGGACGTCGCGACCGCTGCCGGGCTACCGATCCGCTCCGACCTGTTGAGCGGGTTGGCGCAAGCGCATGCCAGGCGGCAGGACTTCGAGGTCGCCTACGGGTTTTCGAGCCGCGCCGCGACGGCGCGGCGTGCCGAATACACCGAGCAGACTGCCAACCGGGCAATCGCCATGGAAGTGCGCCACCGTGTGCAACGCGCGCGCACGCTGATGGAGCACCATCAGCAACTGGCGCGCGAGCAGGCCGCGCGCGCCGACGTCCTGACACGCACCAGCGACACGCTCGCGCTGCTGGGCATCGTCGGTCGCGAAGTGACGGCGCATCTCGACGACCGAAGCATTTTCGAGGCCCTGGGCCGCCACCTGTGCGGCCTGCTCGACGCGAGTTCGTTCGCCATCTTCCTCATGAGCGAAGACGGGCTGCGCCTGGAACTGGCGCATGGCGTGGAAGACGGCCTGCCGCTGTTGGTGCCCGTCGTCGTGAGCATCGACGACCCGGAGGCCGGAACCGCCCTGTGCGCGCGCACTCGCGAGGAAGTCTTCCGCACGCGGGGCAGCGACGAGCCGGCGCAGGACCAACGCATGGCCGGGACGCTCTATACCCGCAGCGCGTTGTATTCGCCGCTGTTGGTGGGCGAACGGCTTCTGGGCGTCATGACCCTGCAGTCCGAGCGCGGCGACGCCTATGGCCATCGAGAACGGCTCGTCCTGAGAACGCTCAGCGCCTACGGCGCCATCGCGCTGGGCAACGCACGCACCTACAAGCAGCTCGAACAAGCCAATGCCCGGCTGTCCGAAATGAGTCTCACCGATCCCCTGACCGGATTGCGCAACCGGCGCTTCCTGCTGCAGCAACTTGACGCTGACATCGCACTGTGCCTGCGCGCCTACGAGGACGCGCGCCCGGCGCTGCCCGTTTCGGACGACCTCGCGTTCTTCATGATCGACCTGGACCACTTCAAGCAGGTCAACGACACGTACGGCCATCCCGTCGGAGACGCCGTGCTGGCTCAGATGCGGGACCGGCTCGTGCAGGCATGCCGCGACGGCGACTACCTGGCGCGCTGGGGCGGCGAGGAATTCATGGTCGTGACTCGACGCGTCAGCAGGAATCGCGTCCCCGCGCTCGGCGAGCGGCTGCGGCGCGTCGTCTGCGCGAGTCCTTTCGTTGCGGGCGATGCATCGCTGGCCATCACGGCGTCCATCGGGTTCGCCTGTTTCCCGAGCGATCCCTTGCGTCCGGCCGCCGCCGGCTGGCAGGAAGTCGTCGAACTGGCGGATCGCGCGCTCTATGAAGCCAAGCAGTCGGGCCGAAACACGGTGCGGGGCGTCGCCTGAGCGTCGGCAGGCGGCGTGATCATGGCCGTCATCGCGTCGCGATCGATGCGGCGGGAACGCGCTCGGCGCGGTCTGACGGCTCGTAGGCGAAAACATCGCGATCGCGGCCGCCCCGCTTGGCGTCATAGAGCGCACGATCGGCTTGCGCGATCAGTTCCTCGAGCGCCACCCCGTCGCGCGGGCGCGCGAAGCCGGTCGAGAACGTCACGGTCTGGCCGAGGCCCGGGACGTTTGCAGAAGCCTGCGCAAATGCCGAGCGCAGCCGCCGCAGCGTCGCGCGACTCGCCGACTCGGGCGCGCTGCCTTGCAGCAGGCATATGAACTCCTCTCCGCCCCAGCGGCAGATGAGATCCGAGTCGCGAAGCGTCTGTGCCGCGGCCTGGGCCAGCGCGACAAGCACCGCGTCGCCGATGTGATGACCCTTCTCGTCGTTGATCGTCTTGAAGTGGTCGAGATCGAGGATACCCAGGCAGAAGTCGCCGTTGCCGGCGAGCCACGCCGCATGGCGCGCGGCCAGGGCCTGCTCCATGTAGCGGCGATTGAGCAGTCCGGTGAGCGGGTCCCGCATCACCTGCTCCTCGACCTGCACGACGGCTTGTTCGAGTTGCAGGCGATCGGAGTGCACGCGCTCGCGAAGGGTGCTGTACACATGCGACAGGATCGAGAGCTGGAAGATGACGGTGCAGGCGAGCACGAGTTTCAAGATCTCCGCGTTCAGGTCAGCGGGCGCTGTCCAGGTCAGCCACGCGATGACCGCGCCGAGCAGGACGATGCCGACCATGCCCGCGGTCCTGGTCTCGCCGGGGCGCAGCGTCACCATGCCGAATACCTGTATCACACACAGCAGGTGCAGGATGGACGGCCTGAGTTCCGGCGCCGCGACATAGCCGAAGGAAGCGATGGCGCTCGCCGCGAGCATCTGGGCGAGCACGAGCCCGCCGTCGGCGAATCGCCGCGACCAGCCCGAGCGGATGGCTGCATAGAAGCCGACCGCGCAGGCGGATTCATAGGCGATCACGAACCACCCCGCCAGGGCATCGATCGCGCCATGCGGCATCGCATAGAAGTAGACAGCCGCCAACCAGACGGCGTGCAGCACGCAGGCGATCAGCGGCAACCTGAGGTTCTCGCGGATGTCGGGCGACCTGCTCGTGACGACATCCACCAGCCATGCAACGACGTTGGCTGGACGACGGCCGGCGTCGACGGCCCGGCCATCCTCCGCGCGCCGTTCGACGAAATGGCCCGCCGCGCGGCCACTGCCGACGGGCCGGTGCGGGAAGGCGCCGGCTGACGCCTGGTGCTGCGGCCGATGCGGTGTTGGCGCGGCATGCGCAACCGCAGGCGGCCGCGCAGCGGACATCGCTGCGGTGCTCGTGTGCCTGCTGTCCTCGACGCAGACCTCGGTGCGGTTTCGGCCGTTGGCCTTGGCCACGTACAGGCTCCGGTCCGCACGCTGCAGCGTGTCGTCGATCGTTTCGTGGTCCCGGCTTCCTGCGATGCCCGCCGAGAATGTGATGGCCAGCCCGGCGGCCAGGGCAGACCAGTCGTGCGCCTGCACGCTCCGGCTGCACGCGGACAGCGCGGCCTGGGCCTCGAGAAGGTTGCAGGCAGGCATCAGCAGCAGGAATTCTTCGCCGCCCCATCGCGCCAGCGTGAAGCGACTGTCGAGGATCGACCGCATCAGCGACGCGAACTCCTTGAGCACCAGGTCGCCCACCGCGTGCCCGTAGCCGTCATTGACCCGCTTGAACCAGTCGATGTCCAGCATCGCGACGCAGTACCCGCTTCCCGTCGTCGCCACCTGCTGACGGGTCTGCTCGATCATGCGCAGCACATGGCGCCTGTTCGTCAGCCCGGTCAATCCGTCGCGAAGCGACAGTTCGGTCAGCCTGCCCAGCGTCGAGGCCAGCTCGCTGCGCTGGATCGCCTGACGTCTGTGGAGCCGGCTGATCTCTCCACCGGCGATGATGGCCACGGGCAGCAGTACCGCAGCCATCAGCAGGTTGTAGACCTCCAGGTGCACGCGCAAGGCGCCCGTCCCCAGCGCGATGCGCGCCACCGAGGTCAACGCCAGCATCGTGACGGCGCAGATCGAGGCCTTCAGCAACTGACGCGTGGACAAGCGATCCATGCCGAATGCGAGCAGCAGGCACAGGAGTTCGAGCGCAGCGCCGCGCGCGATGTCGAGCAGGCCGTAGGACAGCACCACCACCGATATGGCGAACATCAACTGCTCGAACGACAACGTGGGATCCGGACGCCGCTTCGACCAGCCGCTGCGCACCAGCGCGAAGAACACGACCTGCCCGCACCAGCTGTAGCCCATCGTGGCGATGACGGCCGTCCATGCGGCCAAGCCCTGTCCTGCGGCAAGCGCGAGCAGCACGCTGGCGATGACGTTGAGCACCGCCATTTGCGCCAGGCGCCGTTCATGCTCGCGCACCGGCCCCGCGGCGTCGGGCGCGCCCGGGTCCAGTCCTGATACCAGGTGCGGTACTGCGGACAAGAGGGCTTTCATGGGAGTTGTGGTCGGGTCGCGGCGTCGGGAACGACCCGCTCTGCCTTTCTTATCGGCGCCTGTGAAGGAAGGTTGAAGGCTTCAGCGACCAGTCCGATTGCCGATATGTGAAAGATTGATGCTCCCCCGTCCCCGGCGCCAAACCGCCGACATGCGCCGATCCGCCGGCGCGCGCCAATGAACATGCCTGCCCCTTCGCCAGCCATCCGCCGCCACGCCCCGCCTCGCGCAGCGCGGTGGCTGCCCAGCCTGCTGATGCCTGCTCTGGCGTCGTTGCTCGTGCTGGCCGTCTGCCTGGGGGCGCCCACCTTGCTCCTGTGGTGCGTGCCCGCGCTGCTGTTTGTGGTCATCCCGGCGCTGGATGCCTTGCTCGGCGACGATCCGCAAGGCCCTGGCGCCGGGCAGGCGGACGGCGCGCACGCGGCCCTGCCATGGCTGCTGCTGCCGCTGCAATGGGCCACGTTCGCCGCGGCGCTGGCGCTCGCGGCGCGACCGTCCCTGTCCGCGGTCGCGTTCGCAGGCCTCGTCGCGACGGTCGGTGCCGTCAATGGGCTCGCGATCGTTGCAGCCCACGAAATAGGCCATCACGCCGGCGCGCTCGCTGCTGCGGCGGCGAGGTTCGCCCTGGCGCCGGCCTGCTACGGCCACTTCCGGATCGAACACAACCGGGGCCATCACCGGCGCGTCGCCACCTTGTCGGATCCGGCAAGCGCGCGCCTGGGCGAAGGCTTCTGGCGCTTCCTGCCTCGCTCGGTGGCAGGAGGCGCGGTTTCGGCCTGGCGCATCGAAGCGGTGAGGCTCGCCCGCGTTGGGCGGACGCCCTGGCACGCGTCCAACGAGTGCCTGCAGTCGCATGCGGTCTCGGCGATGCTCGTGGCGACGGCGTGGATGCTGGGCAACGGCCATGTAGCGCTGTTCGTGCTGCTGCAGGCGGCCTATGCCGTCTCGCTGCTGGAGGCGATCAACTACATCGAGCACTATGGCCTCAAGCGCCAGACGATCGACGGCAAGCTCGAGCGCTGTGCCCCGAGGCACTCGTGGAACTGCGACAGCAGGCTCAGCAACCGG
Source organism: uncultured beta proteobacterium (assembly GCA_903845345.1). Classification (GTDB taxonomy): domain Bacteria; phylum Pseudomonadota; class Gammaproteobacteria; order Burkholderiales; family Burkholderiaceae_C; genus Scleromatobacter. The sequence continues at coordinate 19,231 of CAIMXF010000016.1, read as the reverse complement.
CTGCTGTTCAACCTGCAGCGCCACTCGGACCACCACGCCCACCCCGCACGCCGATACCAGACACTGCGGGCGGATCGCGACAGCCCGCAATTGCCGATCGGCTATGCGGGCCTGATGTGGGCGGTCTACCTCCCTCCGGTGTGGTTCGCGCTCATGGATCGGCGCGTGCTGTCGTATTGCGCAGGCTCGCTGGCGCAGGCCAACGTCCATCCGTCGGATGTCCAGGCGCTGCAGAGGAAGTGGCCACCGGTTGCAGCCTCGGGCGGCGCGCGCACGCCCGCGCCGTGACCGGGTCGCTCCCACGGGCCGTCGTCCGGCGCCCGCGCGCGGGCTCACGACGGATCAGTCCGCCGTCCGGCGTCGAGAATTCCCTGGCTGCACGGAGGCGGCCGGCGAATGCCACGCCGGGATGAACGCGGCTCGACCTGGATGCCGCTATGCTGGCGGATGGGTCGCCGGAGCCCGGCACATCCAGGCGGCATCGCATTGCATGAGGAGGCTCGATGAAACCAGCGCAGTCGGCCAAGGCCGGTTCCGCGTCGCACGCGGCACGAGGGACGCTGCCCCTGCCTGTGATCGCCGGCAGGATCGCCCTGCACGCGCTCGCCTGGTGCGCCTGGTGCTTGTTGCTCCTGTGGGTGGACCTGGAGCAATCGAGCGACAGACTGAGCCTGCGCGTGTTCATCGACTACGTGGCGCTGACCCTGATCGGGTTCGCGTTGCCGTGGTACGGATGCATTGCGCTGTTCAGGCGCTTGAGGGCCAGTCTGCCGATGCGACTGCTTGCCGTGGCGATCATGGCCGTCGCCTGGAGCGTCTGCCTGCTGCCGATCTCGAGGGCCATGGGTCTGCGGGCGACCTTTCTGGAAAGCATCACCGACATGGCGTTCGTGACCGCCATTGCCCTCGGTTCAAGCGAGACGCTGCGCGGATTGCGGGCGCGGCGTCGCATTGCACGGCTGGAGCAATTGCGCATCGCCGCCGAACAGCAGCTGCTCGGCGCCCAGTTGGCCCCGCACACGCTGTTCAACCTGCTCAACACGCTCTACGCCGTGTCGCTGACGCGTCCCGCGGAGCTGGCACCGCTGGTGCAGGATCTCGCCAACATGATGACCCCGCTGACGGTCGAGCGTCCGGCGGAACTCCACAGCGCCGCGGAGGAATGGCGCTTCATCGAAGCCTACAGGCGCTTCGCGCTGATCCGTCTCGACCCGCACTCGACGATCGAACTGGCGTTCGAGGGGGATCCCGGCAACGCCATCCCCGCCTTCCTGACCGCCACCCTGTTCGAGAATGCGGTCAAGCACGGCATGGATTCGGCCGGCAAGGTGGACATCGACGTCAACCTGAACGTGCATGCCCAGGGCTTCCTGCTGCGCATGAGCAACCGGCTGTCGGACGTTCGCAACGCACCGCCGGGAATGCTCGCCGGCGTCGACCTGGTGCGGCGGCGCCTTCAATACCTCTACCCGTACCGCCATCGTTTCGAGGCCGCTCCGCAAGGTCGCTCGTTCGAGGTCCTGATGGAGGCGTGGTGAGCCGCCACGACGCGACGGCGGGACCCAGCCGCACCGAACGCGCGCTGCTGGCCGAAGGCAGCATGATGCGCAAGCTCCTCGTGCACGTCGCCCTCTGGCTCGCGACGGCGTTGCTCATCGCCGCGGTGACGCGCGCCAACCCGGTCCAGTCGCCGATGCCGCATCAGTTCGTGCCCGGCCTGCTCAAATTGGCGGGCCTGCTCGCACCGCCGATCTACGCCGCCCGGTGGCTGGCGGGGCGTGCCCGGCCGGGCACGTGGCTGAAGGTCGGCCTGGTCATAGCGGGCTGCGCAGTCTGGTCTTTCGCCTTCGCTCCGATGATGCGCCGGCTGGGCACCGACGCACCGCTGGTCTCCCTGTTCGCCGCCTGCCTGTTCGCCGTGGCGCTCACCCTGGCGATCCGCGGCATGCTCGCCGCCTGGCAGACCGACAGACGGCTGCCCGTCGCCAAGCGCCTGCAGTCCGCGGCAGAGCAAAGACTGCTCGGCTCGAAGATGGCGCCGCAGGTGCTGAGCGACAACCTGCGCACCCTGCACGAGGTGGCCCTCCGTGCGCCGGAACGCACATCGTCGCTGATCCTGGACCTGTCCGTCGTGATGCGCCACCTGGTGGAAGCACCGCGGCGTGATGAGGTTGCGTTTCACGAGGAAAGGCGATACATCGAAGCCTGCGCCCGACTCTGCCTCGCGCGCGACCACGAGGTCGGGACGATCAGTCTGGAATTCGAGGGCGACGGCGACGAAGCCGTGCCGTCGTTGCTGGCCGCCACCCTGTTCCACCACGCACTGCGCCGCGATCGCGGATCGGCCGCGCCTCTTGACGTGCGTGTCGCGATGTCTGCCACCGAGGTCGGCATCAGGCTGTCGATCTCGCAGCGGACAGCCGGCGAGGCCGCTGCGGCCATCGCACGACGCGAAGCCGAGATCGGCCTGGCACTCCTGCGACGCCGCCTGCACCATGTCATGCCTGGACGCCATCGGCTCGAGGCACAAGTGCACGGCGACAACTTTCGCGTGGAACTGGCGACGTGGTAGCGCCCTGGGTCTATGCGTCGGTCGATGACGAGCCCGTCGCCCACGATGCGCTCAGGGTGCTCCTGCGCAGCCATCCCGATTTCGTGGACGGCGGAAGGTTTCTGCAGCCAGTCCAGGCGCTCGAAGTGCTGTCTCGCGATCCGGTGGACCTCGTATTCATCGACGCCCGGATGCCCGCGATGTCCGGGCTGGAATGGCTGCGCGCCTGGAAGCCCGGCGGCATCGGGGTCCTGCTCACCGCGTATGCCGAATACGCGATGCTGGCCTACGAGGCGGGGGTCCGCGAATACTTGCTCAAGCCCATCGCACAGGGCACGCTGGACGACACGCTGGGGCGCTTGAGGCCCCTGCTGAGCTTGAAGCGTGCGCAGGGCGGCAGCCCGACAGCGATGCCGCTCGCGTTCGCCGATGGCCCTGGCCACCGGCTCGTCGTGCCGAGCGCAATCATCGCGGTGGACGCTGACGCCAGCAGCGACGCTGCCCGGCTGATCCTGTCCGGTGAGTCGATCCGCGTCAGCGAGGGCATCGCCACGCTCGAGCAGCGCCTGACCCTGTTCGGCTTCGTGCGCATCCACAAGCGCCATCTGGTCAACCGCGCGCACCTGACGGGTGTTTCGGGCGACGAGGTGACCCTGAGCCACCGCATGGTGCGTCCGGTGGCGCGCGCTTACCGCGACGCTGTCGAGGCTCTCGCGCGCAGACCGTCAGCCTGAGATCTCCCCCGGGCAGAGGCGGCGGCGGCCGCCACGGCAGAAGACCTGGCGCCGTCCTGTCGAGGTGAAGCCCGGTTCCATGTCAGCTTGGCTTGCCTACGCGCTGCACGTCAGACGGTCCTGCACGCCTTGGCCAAACAGTCCGAAACGAAACCTCGTCGCGAGCGGGATCAATGCGTGGCTTCGAACCTGGTTTCCAGCGACGCCTGACGGGTCTCGCCACGAGTCGCGCAGCGGGTTGTTCATCGGCAGGTTCGTCGGACGACGTGCGACGCCGAGATTGTCGGAAGGCATCTGACGACCCTCGTTCGGCGCCTTGCTCGGCGCCATCGCGTCACCGGGATCTCACGCGCCGTCCGCGCTGGTATCTCTCGCCGCAGGTGCAGCCTCGCCTGGACTTTCGACCTTCCCGGCAGCGGATGCCAGGTTGACCTGGTTGCGCCCCTGTTGCTTGCTGCGGTAGAGCGCCCGGTCGGCGCAGGCGGTCGCCGCGCGCAGATCCCGATCAGCGCCGATCTGTGTGACGCCGAACGACATGGAGACTGCGATCTCGCGATCCGCGACCCGGATCCGTGCAGCGCATACCTTTTGCCGTATCCGTTCCGCGACCTCCGCGGCGCCCCTTTCGTCGCTGTCTGGAAGCAAGACGAGGAATTCCTCACCACCCCATCGCGCGAGAATGTCGACCTCCCGCAGGCAAGCCGTCAGCAGAGTTGCCAACTCGAGCAGGACGGTGTCGCCCGCCTCGTGCCCAAACTCATCGTTGATGCGCTTGAAAAAGTCGATGTCCGACAGGATCAGCGCCAACGGCTTGCCGCTGCGCCGGCTGCGGGCGATCTCGGCGCTGGCGAGAAGCTGGAAGTGACTTCTGTTGGCGAGGCCGGTCAGGGCATCCGTGGTCGCCTGCGCCAGGAGACGTCGCTCGGCCCTCAGGATGGTGTTCCGGTAGAGGGAGGCCATCGTGAAGAACATGCCGAAGATCAACCCCATGTTCAGCCACTTGGCCATTCGAAGCGCCGAGGTCGAGATCGGCTGCAATGGGGCGTACGCATCGCACAGTGCGTCCAGGCCCACATAGAAGACGAATACGGCCAACACCATGGGCACCGCAAGCCTGCGGACCGAGCCGACAACGATTGCCGGAATGAACAGGAGCAAGAAATAGTGGAATCCGCTGTCCCACCCCAGGAGCAGGGAGCCGATGGCTGCGTGCGTCAGTACTTCTGCCCAGATCAGGCTGACCGCCACCCGGTTGTGGCGTCGCACCAGCAGCCGCCAGGCTGACAAGTAGAGAATGACGCTCACCACGTTCAGCATGGCAAGCCGGGGTGAACCGAACCAGGCGTAGAGCGGAATCCAGACGGCATCGATGCAGCCCGCCGTCACCACGATGCGCCGCATCATGGGCCAATAGGCTCCTCCAGCGAGCCGCGACGTCCTCGCCTTTGCCGAGTTCACGTAGGGCGCCCTGCCGGGGCCTCTCCTCGAATCATGGGTTGGGGGTTCTTCGATGCGCATTCGGGATCGTCTTGGTAACCCACGGTCGCCTACCCCGGTTCGAGAGCGTCTCTGACCCGGTCGAGGTGTCGTTCCCCGTCGCGCCATGCGATGCCTATCTCTTCGAGCTACCCATAGATTGCCTATGAAACAGCGCTTTGCGCGGAAGAAATGCGAGCAAGAAACCACGCTTCTTTGTGTTTCACGCAGCCCGGGCGAATCCGCCGCGCCACTGACACCGTCTGAGGTCAGCCACGACGTGCATGCTGGCCCGCAATGGGGTTGGTCGGCCGCAGGTCGGATTCACGGATGAAGTGGCGGCTGCCCGGCGAGCACCCGTTCGGGCGCGCCGCCTGATTCCCTGCGAGGGTATTGCGTGAAGGCGCTGCGAGGCGCTCACCGCCCCGACATCGTGGCCGAGCGCATCTCCTGACCAAGGAAGGACACGATCTCGCGCACGTGCGGGGCACCCGTTGTCCTGTTGTAGACCGCATACAACGAAGGGCCGGGAAGCTCCCATGAAGCCAGTACTCTCGTCACCCGCCCCGCTTCAATCAGCGACTGCACAACGGGCGCTGGTTGTCGCGAGATTCCGGCGCCTGCGCACAGCCAATGCGCGATTGACGTCGAACTCGACGTGAGAACGCGACAGCCGATCGACACCCGTACGGACGACTCCGTGCGATGCCTGAAGGTCAGGCGTTGTCGGGCTCCGAAGCCAGCGTAGCCGATCCAGTCGTGAGCGGCCAGGTCTTCTGGCCTTTGGGGCAGGCCTCGCCGCTGCAGGTACTCGGGAGACGCACAAACGAATTCTTCGAACGACGCCAGCTTCTTGGCGAAGTAGTCGCCGTCACGCGTCCAGCCGAAACGCAGGGCCACGTCGATGCCCAACTTCTTCAAGTCGACATGCTCGTCGCTGGCCACGATCTCTAGACTGACGCCAGGGTTTCGCAGAAGCAGCTTGGTGAGCATCGGGACGATGAGTGCATCAATAAGTCCGACTGGACAACTCAGACGAACGGAGCCTCGCATCTGGCCTTCGCGTCCCCCGTCGTCCAGGAGGCATTGGGCGGCCCGCTCCATCTGCTCGCAACCCGCACGCAAGGCCTGGCCGGCCTCGGTCAACTTCAGCCCTCTCGACGAGCGGTGGACCAGCTGCATTCCGACTTGCTTCTCGATTGTGCTGAGCCGCTGGCTCATCGCGGATGTGGTGACCCCCGAACGGCGCGCGGCCGCTCCCAGGCTCGGTGACCGGGCGATGTCGAGAAACGCATGCAAATTGTCCCAGGAGGGTCCCGAGGTCACAGATCACCTCATCTTGTTTGACTAAAGCCAGTGTTTAGGCAAACTGTACGCCACCGTTCGTTGCCGCTCTTACAGTGGATCCGCAGCAACTTTTCGGAATATGGCATGAGGATTTTTCTGACAGGTGCGACGGGGTACATTGGGTCCCACGTCGCCAGGCATCTGATGCGCAACGGGCATCAGCTCTTTGCGATGGTGCGCGGCGCCGGCGAACCGGCACCCACCGGTATGCAGCCGGTGGCAGCAGACCTCGCGCGGCCGGACGAGTTCGCGCGTATTGCGTCCCGCTTCGACGCAGTTGGACACTTTGCATCGGCGCCCACGCCGGAGTTCGCGGCGCTCAACGCCAGGGCGGTGTCGGCCGTTCTGGCGGCCATCAAGGGGGATCAGGCCTTCGCCATGCAAGGTGGCTCACTGGTCTTCGGCGACACCGCGACGGCCGTGCGCGACGAATCTTCCGGCTTCCACCCCCCGCCGTTCCTGGCGCAGCAGGCGAGGCTTGAGGAGTCGGTGCTCGCCGCCGCACGAGGCAGTGGCCCGAGATCCTTCGTGGTCTACGCCTCTATGGTGCATGGCGGCAAGGGCGCCATGATCCCGGGGGCCTTGGCGCGCGCCGCGGCGCAGCGGGGCTCCTTGCCGTTACCGGGCACCGGGACCCAGCTCTGGTCGACGGTGCATGTCGAGGATTGGGCCCAGCTCATCGCTCATGTTCTGGAGCGCGGACCGGGCGGGGGGCATGCCTACCTGGCGGCGGGCCCTGCGGTGTCGATCGGCAAGCTGCTCGACATCGCGTCCGACGTCTGGACGCTGTCGCCCCCCTTCGCCGCCGATGAACAGACGCTGCAGAGCGCCTATGGGTTCTTCGCGCCCGCGTTGGCCGTCAGCCAGCATTTCAGCGCCGCGAAGGCGCAGCGTGACTTCGGATGGGAGCCGCGACGCAACGATCTCGCTGCGTCGCTGAAGGAGGTGCTGAAGCCCGAGTCGGGAGATCGATAGTGGATACAACGATGAGCGGAGCTCTTTCACACCCGCTGGTGAAGAGAATCGTGGCCTACCAGGCAGCCATGGCGCAACAAGACTTCCACGAGGCGCGCGAGATCTTCGCGCCGGATGTCGTCTACAGCGTGCCAGGCAGCAACGTCCTGAGCGGACTTCATGTGGGGCCCGACGCGGTCATGGCGTACTTTGCTCGACTGATGCAGATGACGGGCGGAACCTATGGCGTCTCTGACATGTTGTGGCTTGTCAACGACTGCAAGGTGATGTTGACCACACGCAATCACGCAACCATCCAGGGCGCCAGCTTGAGCTGGACCGAGGCGATTGCCTTCGAGTTCGAAGGCCGGCGCAAGAAGCGCATAGAGCTTTTCCAAGCCGACCAGGGGGCCGTCGACGCGTTCTATTCGCGAGCGAGCTGACCAGCAAGGCACCCAGCTGCTTCGCGGTGCAGTGCGATGACGGTGGTCGGCGACGCTGGTCTTCAGTGAGAGGGTGTAGTCGACAAGAGTCCCAGCCGGCGCTCGCTGGTGGTGCGCTCCAGAAAGCCCTGCGCCAGCTCACGCGTTGGGAAGGTCGCGCCAATGGCCTTGTGACCTGTCTCACGGATGCGAACGAGCCAGCTTTTCGTCGAACTTCCCGACGCGCGACTTGAAGCCTTGCGCCTTCAGTGCCGCGATGCAGGCTTCGACGGCCGGGAGCTTGTCGAAGGGGAAGTGTTCCGTGAGTTCGTCACGGTTCTTGACGCTGACTAGGAAGCGGGAGCGATGGTGCGATCTGCCATGGCCATCCCCAGTTGACGAGGGAGATGCCTGAAGCAACCCAGGTCTATTTTCTCGGGTGCCTGTGCCGACCAATCTCGGTCTTGTGGAACAGAACCCACCAGAAATGCAAAAAGCCGCGTCTCCGCGGCTTCTGCAAGTCCTTGATATACAAGGAGAATTCTGGTCGGGGTGAGAGGATTCGAACCTCCGGCCTCTACGTCCCGAACGTAGCGCTCTACCAGGCTAAGCTACACCCCGATGTTTCAGCGAAGCCTGAAAGAAGCCTCTGACGGTGCCCTTGCGGGCTGTCCTTCCGGACATTCGCTCGATCCGGCTGATTGCTTTGGTTTCCACCGTTTCGCTGAGCTAAGGATTCTCGCACATTTTTCAGGGCTCCGGCAAGCGCCGGCGCCATGCGCGCGTCAGGACGAGCGCTCGACCGACTTGAGGCACAGCTCCAGAAGCGCGCACTTGGCGTCCGACTCGGGCAGCGCGGCGAGCTGGGCGCGCGCATGGTCGGCCTCGCGGCGCGCGGCCTCGCGCGTCGCGTCGATCGCACCGGTGCGGCGCACCACCTGCACGATCTCGCCGAGGCGCTCGACCTCGCCCTGCTCGATGGCGTGGCGGATCAGCGCGGCCTCCTCGGGCGTGCCGTGCGACATGGCGAACAGCAGCGGCAGCGTCGGCTTGCCCTCGCGCAGGTCGTCGCCGACATTCTTGCCGAGCGCCGCGGGATCGCCTTCGTAGTCGAGCAGGTCGTCGATCAGCTGGAATGCCGTGCCGAGGGAGCGGCCGAAGTTGGCGCAGGCGTCCTCGATGTCGCGCGGCGCGCCGGCGATCACCGCGCCCAGCCGGGCGCTGGCCTCGAACAGCTTGGCCGTCTTGTAGCGGATCACGCGAAGGTAGTCCTCGACGGCCAGGTCGGCGTCGTGCATGTTCATCAGCTGCAGCACTTCACCTTCGGCGATCACGTTGGTGGCGTCGGCCAGCACGTCGAGCACGCGCATGCTGTTGACGCCGACCATCAGCTGGAACGCACGCGAATAGAGGAAGTCGCCCACCAGCACGCTCGCCGCGTTGCCGAACAGTGCGTTGGCGGTGGCGCGGCCGCGGCGCAGGGCCGACTCGTCGACGACGTCGTCATGCAGCAGCGTGGCGGTGTGGATGAACTCGATGATCGCGGCCAGCTCGAAGCGGCTGTCCCCCGCGAACGAGAGCGCGCGCGAGAACAGCAGCACCAGGCGCGGGCGGATGCGCTTGCCGCCGGCGCCCACGATGTAGTTCGCGATCTGGTCGACCAGCGCGACTTCGGACGTCAGCCGGCGACGGATCACGTCGTCGACGGCCTGCATTTCGGCAGCCATCGGATCGGCAGGCAAGGGCGCGTGGGTGAGGGGGGCGTTCACGACGGTTCGCGGAAGGGGGAATGGGCCATTATAGGAAGGCCGGAGGCCCCGCCGTCTGTCCTTGCCACCTGCTTTGACGTTTCAAGCACTCGATGATATGATCGAGGGCTTCGCCGACCAATGGCGGTCCAAGCGTGCCTGGGCCGGGTGTTACCGCATGACCACATGTGGAACGTTCCTGGCCGGGGCGACTCCCTCGAAATTGCCAAGTTTCGACCGCGTCGTCCGGGAGGCAGGCAGCGCCGGCCAAGCCGTCGGACGGCGATGAAGTCAACTGAAAGGTCATCTATGTACGCGGTCGTAAAAACCGGTGGCAAGCAATACAAGGTTGCTGCCGGCGAAAAGATTAAGGTAGAACAGATTGCTGCGGACGTTGGCCAGGAAATCGTGTTGGATCAGGTTCTCGCAGTCGGCAACGGCGCGGAACTGACGGTCGGCGCGCCCCTGGTCGCGGGTGCAAGCGTGAAGGCTACCGTGGTTGCCCAAGGCAGGCACGACAAGGTTCGCATCTTCAAGATGCGCCGTCGCAAGCACTACCAGAAGCATGGCGGTCATCGCCAGCACTTCACCGAACTCGAGATCTCGGCCATCAACGCGTAAGCGTCGATTCGCCCGAACTCATTGCACAGGAGCTAATGCACCATGGCACAGAAAAAAGGCGGCGGTTCGACCCGGAACGGCCGCGACTCCCAACCGAAGATGCTCGGCGTGAAGCGCTACGGCGGTGAAACGGTCTCGGCCGGTTCCATCATCGTTCGCCAACGCGGCACCAAGTTCCACGCCGGCGACAACGTCGGCATGGGCCGCGACCACACCCTGTTCGCGCTGGTCGACGGCAAGATCTCCTTCGCCACGAAGGGCAGCCTGAACCGCCAGACCGTGTTCGTGACTCCGCTGTAAGAAACGCGGGTTCGCCTCATTTCGGTTTGCGTGAGCCCCGGCATGCCGGGGCTTTCTCGTTTATTGTTCTGAAATGTTGGCGGCGCCGCCGCAAGGAAGACCTTCCCATGAAATTCGTTGATGAAGCCGTGATCGACATCGCCGCCGGCAACGGCGGCGCAGGCTGCATGAGCTTCCGTCGTGAGAAGTGCATTCCCTTCGGCGGCCCCAACGGTGGCAACGGCGGCAAGGGCGGCAGCGTCTGGTTCGTGGGCGACCGCAACCTGAACACGCTGATCGACTACCGCTATGCCCGCCGCCACGAGGCGCGCAACGGCGAAGCGGGCCGCGGCTCCGACCAGTTCGGCGCGGCGGCCGAAGACATCGTGCTGGCCGTTCCGGTCGGCACCATCGTCAAGGATTTCGAGACCGACCAGATCCTGGCCGAGCTCATCGAGCCCGATGTCCCGGTGCTGCTCTGCAAGGGCGGTGACGGCGGCTTCGGCAACCTGCACTACAAGACCAGCACCAACCGCGCGCCGAGGCAGAAGACGCCGGGCTGGCCGGGCGAGCAGAAGAAGGTTCGCCTGGAACTGCGCGTGCTGGCCGACGTCGGCCTGCTGGGCATGCCCAACGCCGGCAAGTCGACGCTGATCACCGCGATCTCGAACGCGCGACCCAAGATCGCCGACTACCCGTTCACCACGCTGCATCCGAATCTCGGCGTCGTGCGCGTCGCGCCCGAAAAGAGCTTCGTCGTCGCGGACATCCCGGGCCTGATCGAAGGCGCCGCCGAAGGCGCGGGCCTCGGCCACCAGTTCCTGCGCCACCTGCAGCGCACCCGCCTGCTGCTGCACGTGATCGACGCGGCACCGATGAGCGACAGCGTCGACCCGGTCAGGGAGGCCAAGGCGCTGGCCAGGGAACTCGAGAAGTACGACCCGGAACTGGCCGCCAAGCCGCGCTGGCTTGTCCTCAACAAGCTGGACATGGTGCCTGAGGACGAGCGTGCCTCCCGCTGCAAGGACATCGTCAGGCGCCTGAAGTGGAAGGGCCCGGTCTTCGAGATCTCCGCGCTCGCGCGCGAAGGCCTGCAGCCGCTGCTGCACGCGATCTACGAGCACGTGCACGCCCAGGTCGAGCAGCCGGCGCCGCCGGTCGATCCGCGTTTCGAGGAGGCCAGGCCGAACGTGGCGCCGGTCGTCGACGAGCGGGTGCGCCCGGTGCGCGCGGCGAAGAAGATCGTCGCCAAGACGGCCAAGGCCGACGACGACGAGCCGGTCGATCCGCGTTTCGCGCCCATCGAGCCGGAGCTCGAGACCGAAGCCGCCGCGCCGGCTGCCCCTGTCCGGCGTCGCACCCGGGCCGCATGAGCGGCGGCGCAGCGTCCTCCGCGACGGCCGGTTCCGGCGCGGTCAACGACGAACTGCGCAACGCGCGTCGCATCGTCGTCAAGGTTGGCTCCAGCCTCGTCACCAACGAAGGCCGCGGCGTCGATGCGCAGGCCATCGGCAACTGGTGCCGCCAGATGGCCGCGCTCGGGCAGGCGGGCCGCGAGATCGTGATGGTGTCCTCGGGCGCGATCGCCGAGGGCATGAAGCGCCTCGGCTGGACGGCGCGTCCGAAGGAACTGCACGAACTGCAGGCCGCCGCGGCCGTCGGCCAGATGGGCCTGGCGCAGATGTACGAGAGCAAGCTGCGCGAGCACGGCTTCGGCAGCGCGCAGGTGCTGCTGACGCATGCCGACCTGGCCGACCGCGAGCGCTATCTCAACGCGCGCTCCACGCTCGTGACGTTGCTCGGGCTCAAGGTGATTCCGGTCATCAACGAGAACGACACCGTCGTCACCGACGAGATCAAGTTCGGCGACAACGACACCCTGGGCGCGCTCGTCGCCAACCTGGTCGACGCCGACGCCTACGTGATCCTCACCGACCAGCCCGGCCTGTACACCGCCGACCCGCGCACGAACCCCGACGCGACCTTCGTCGCGCGGGCGCGCGCCGGCGACCCCGAGCTCGAGCGCATGGCCGGCGGCGCCGGCTCGGCGATCGGACGCGGCGGGATGCTCACCAAGATCCTGGCGGCCAGGCGCGCGGCGGGCTCCGGCACCAGCACCGTCATCGCTTGGGGTCGCGAGCCCGACGTGCTGCTTCGGCTGGCCGCCGGCGAGCCGATCGGCACGCTGCTCGTGGCGCAGACGGCCAAGGTGGCGGCGCGCAAGCGCTGGATGGTCGACCACCTGCAGCTGCGCGGCGCGGTGGTGGTCGACGACGGCGCGGCGATCAAGCTCCGCGAGGAAGGCAAGAGCCTGCTGCCGATCGGCGTGCGCGAGGTCGAGGGCGAATTCCATCGCGGTGACGTGATCGCCGTGCGCGCGCTCGACGGCCGCATGGTGGCGCGCGGCCTGGCCAACTATTCGTCGGCCGAGGCTCGCCTCATCGCGCGCAAGCCGTCATCGCAGATCGAGGCGGCGCTCGGCTACGCGAACGAGCCCGAGCTGGTGCATCGCGACAACCTCGTCCTGAACTGAGCGCGCCGCGCGCTCAGCGGCCCGGACCGCAGTCGCGCCCGAGCGACTTGGCCATCAAGGCGTCTCGTTCTGCGCGACCGCGCTGCCCTGTTCCTCGGCCTTGCGATACCCCTGGAACGCCTTGGGAGCGATCCGGCCGACGCCGTGGCCGGTCTCGTAGCGCGCGCCGAGGCTCGCCTTCGCGTGCGGGTCGCCCTGCTGCGCCGCCGTCTGGAACCACTCGCACATCTTCTGGTCGTCCCGCGGGACGCCGCGCCCGGACGAAACCAGGATCCCCGGCGCGTCCTGCGCCTCGGGCGTGCCCCGGGTGGCCGAATTCGTCGGCTACCCGAGCGCCTGCGCATCGTCCTTGTCGGCGCCGCCGGTGCCGCACAGGTAGCGACGCGCGAGGTTGTATTGCGAGACGCGGTCGCCGCGATCGGCCGACGCACGCAGTTCCGACAGCGGCCCCTGGCCGCCGGGTTTCACTGCACTGGCCGCGGGGGCCGCCGCGTCGGCGGCGCGACTCGCGTGCGCGCTCCAGGCGAGCGCGCACGCGAGCGCTCTTGCGACGAAGGCACGTTGGCTATCGCGCAACAAGTCGTCCTGCCTCGGCCTCGCGTCCGGCGTGGCCGGCGCGATCCCCCACTCGTTCCCCGGCTCTGCGGCCGGCGCGGCGTCGTGTGTCCTGTCGTCGCGTCAGTGCGCGGCCAGGTCGTCGGCGGCCGGTGGATGCGGCTCGATCCGGCCATCGCCGTTGGCGACGACATCGTCGGGCAGGTCGCCGGGCGGGTCGTGGTCATCGCGTGGCCCGCGCGGGCCGCCGCGCAGGTAGCGGTTGTGATAATTGGTCTTGGGCAGGAAGCGCGCGAGCTCGGTCAGCGCCAGCTGGTAGACGCCGCGCTTGAACTCGATGACGACGTCCAGCGGCACCCAGTAGTCGTTCCAGCGCCACGCGTCGAACTCGGGGTGGTCGGTGGCGCGCAGGTTCATGTCGGAGTCGCGGCCCAGCAGCTTGAGCAGGAACCAGATCTGTTTCTGGCCGCGGTAGTGGCCGCGCGCGTCCTTGCGGATGTAGTGCTCGGGGACTTCATAGCGCAGCCAGTCGCGGGTGCGCGCCAGGATTTTCACGTGGTCGGGCAGCAACCCCACTTCCTCGTGGAGCTCGCGGAACATTGCCTGCTCGGGCGACTCGCCGTATTTGATGCCCCCTTGCGGGAACTGCCAGGAATGCGTTCGCAGACGCTTTCCCCAGAACACCTGGTTGCGCGAGTTGAGCAGCACAATGCCGACGTTGGGCCTGAAGCCCTCTCGGTCGAGCATAATCTGACCCCGATTCTTTAACTGTCGACATTATTGCACTGGCGGTACACAAAACACGAGTTCGCGTTTTTCCGCATGCGGCGGCAGGATTCGTGATTCCTTGATGACAACCCGGTAACCTTGCGCCCATGAAAGCCTCCCAGTTCTTCGTCTCCACGCTCAAGGAAGCCCCCGCCGATGCGGAAGTGACCAGCCACAAGCTCATGACCCGCGCGGGCATGATCAAGAAGCTGGGCGCGGGCATCTACAACTACATGCCGATGGGCCTGCGCGTCATCCGCAAGGTCGAGAACATCGTCCGCGAGGAGATGAACCGCGCCGGCGCCGTCGAACTGACGATGCCCGTCGTCCAGCCGGCGGAGCTGTGGGAAGAAAGCGGCCGTTTCTCGAAGATGGGCCCGGAACTGCTGCGCCTGAAGGATCGCCACGACCGCGACTTCGTGATGCAGCCCACGTCGGAAGAGGCGATCACAGACATCGCGCGCCAGGAATTGCGCAGCTACAAGCAGCTGCCGAAGAATTTCTACCAGATCCAGACCAAGTTCCGCGACGAGCGCCGTCCGCGCTTCGGCATCATGCGCGGCCGCGAGTTCACGATGAAGGACGCTTATTCCTTCGACCGCGACCCGGCCGCTGCAAAGGCCAGTTATGACGTGATGCGCACCGCGTATCGCGCGATCTTCGACCGCTTCGGCCTGAAGTACCGCGCCGTCGCGGCCGACTCCGGCGCGATCGGCGGCGACCTGTCCGAAGAATTCCAGGTGATCGCCGACACCGGCGAGGACGCGCTGATCTACAGCACCGGCTCCGACTACGCCGCCAACATCGAGCTGGCCGAGGCCGTCTCGCTGATCGCGACCCGCGGCGCCGCCACGGACGCGCTCGCGAAGACGTCCACGCCGGGCAAGAGCACCTGCGCCGACGTCGCCGCGCTGCTGGGCCTGCCGCTCGATCGCACCGTGAAGTCGCTGGTGCTGGCCACCGACGAGCTCGACGACCAGGGCGGCGTGAAGAAGGTCACCGTGTGGCTGCTGCTGCTGCGCGGCGATCACGACATGAACGAAGTCAAGGTCGGCAAGATCGCCGGCCTGAAGGACGGCTTCCGCTTCGCGACCGTCGCCGAGATCGAGGACCACTTCGGCTGCAAGCCCGGCTATCTCGGCCCGATCGGCCTGAAGAAGCCGGTCAAGGTGATCGCCGACCGCACCGTCGCCCACATGAGCGACTTCGTCTGCGGCGCCAACGAGCCCGACTTCCACCTGACCGGCGTGAACTGGGGGCGCGACCTGCCCGAGCCCGACGCCGTGGCCGACATCCGCAACGTCGTCCCCGGCGACCCGTCGCCGGACGGCCAGGGCACGCTCGCGATCGACCGCGGCATCGAGGTGGGCCACGTGTTCTACCTCGGCACCAAGTACTCGAAGGCGATGAACGCCACGTTCCTTGACGAAACGGGCAAGCCGCAACCGTTCGAGATGGGCTGCTACGGCATCGGCGTCACCCGCATCGCGGCCGCCGCCATCGAGCAGAACCACGACGCGCGCGGCATCATCTGGCCGGTCGCGCTGGCGCCCTTCACGGTGGTCGTCTGCCCGATCGGCTACGACCGCAACGCGGAGGTCAAGGCCGCCGCCGACAAGCTGCATGACGAGCTCGCCGCCGTGGGCATCGACGTCCTGCTGGACGACCGTGGCGAGCGCCCGGGCGCGATGTTCGCCGACTGGGAGCTGATCGGCATCCCGGTGCGCGTGGTCATCTCCGACCGCGGCCTGAAGGAAGGCCAGCTCGAGGTGCAGGGCCGTCGCGAGGACAAGGCCAGCGCCGTGGCGCTGGCCGACATCGTGGCCGACGTGCGGGCGCGCCTGGCGGCATGAGCTTGTCCGGGCCGGTTCGACGCGGCGCCGTCGCGGGCCTCGTCGCCGGCGCGCTCGCGCTCGCTTGCGTCACGCGCGCGCAAGCGGGCGCGCAGATCGAGGAGCCGCTGGCGGACGCGGTGCGCACCGCGCTGAGCGCCGCCATCGCCAGCGCCGCGCCGCCGCCCGAGCTGCACTTCGCCGACATCCAGGAGCGCCTGGCCTACCTGCGCTGGCTCGGGGCGATGAGCGAGCGCCTGAAGAAGAACAAGAGCGACGGCCACGAGCGCATCGAGTTCCTGCAGACCGTCTGGTACGAGAGCAAACGCGCGGGCCTGGAGCCGGCGTTGGTGCTCGGACTGATCCAGGCCGAGAGCGGCTTTCGCAAGTACGCCATCAGCAGCGTCGGCGCGCGCGGCTACACGCAGGTGATGCCGTTCTGGACGCGCCAGATCGGCGACGGCGACGCCGCGCGGCTGTTCGTCATGCAGGTCAACCTGCGCTTCGGCTGCGTGATCCTGCGCCACTATCTCGACATCGAGAACGGCGACCTGTTCATGGCGCTGGGCCGCTACAACGGCAGCCGCGGTCAGGCGGCGTATCCGAACATGGTGCTCGGCGCGCGCAAGCGCTGGGAGTGGACGGATCCGCAGGCGAAGCCGGCGTCGGCGCCGGCGTCTCGCTGACGGTCTAGAGGCCGTTCAGCGCTGCGAAGCAGCCCCGGCGCGGTCTCAAAGGCCGTTCCAGCGCCTCGGCGCCGCGCCGCTGACGCCCAGCATCTCGATGACCCGCTCGACGGTGTCGTCGACCATCTCGGCGATCGATTGCGGCTTGTTGTAGAACGCCGGCAGCGGCGGGAACACGACGCCGCCCATCTCGGTGACGGCGGTCATGTTGCGCAGGTGGGCGAGATTGAACGGCGTCTCGCGCACCATCAGCACGAGGCGGCGGCGTTCCTTGAGCATGACGTCGGCGGCGCGCGTGAGCAGGTTGTCGCCGAAGCCGAGCGCGATCGCCGCCAGCGACTTCATCGTGCACGGTGCCACCACCATCGCCTGCGCGCCGAAGCTGCCGCTGGCGATGCAGGCGCCGATGTCGCCGACCGGCCAGGCGTGCGTGGCCCTGGCGGCGAGATCGTCGCGCGACAGGCCCAGTTCGTGGTGGGCGTTGATGACGCCGGACGGCGTGACGACCAGGTGCGTCTCGGCACCCAGCTCGCGCAGGCGATCCAGCAGGCGCACGCCGTACGCGGCGCCGGAGGCGCCCGTGATGCCGACGATGATCGCCGGAGCCTTGTCCATCGGAAGCCTACCTCCTGCAGACGTCGGCGCGAGCGCCTGCCGGCGGCCGGGCGGCGCCCAACTCAGGCGGCCAGCAGCGGCTGCAGCTCGCCGGCTTCGTACATCTCCATCAGGATGTCCGAGCCGCCGACGAACTCGCCGTTGACGTACAGCTGCGGGATCGTCGGCCAGTTGGCGTATTCCTTGATGCCCTGGCGCACCTCGCCGTCCTCGAGCACGTTGACCGTCTTCAGGTCGGTCACGCCGCAGGCCTTCAGGATCTGGATGGCGCGGCCGGAGAAACCGCATTGCGGAAACTGGGCGGTGCCTTTCATGAACAACACGATGTGGTTGTTCTTCACGAGGTCATCGATGCGTTGCTGGACGTCGGACATGGCAGTGCAATTCGAAAGGAGGCGCACGCTGGCGCGGATCCTGCGTTTATAAGCCAAACGGCTTGTCTTCGCACCCCAAAGGCTTCCCCCGGCGCACCGGCAGGGCGCTCAGAACGAGTAGCGGACGTTGACCGCCATCACCGGCGCCCAGTGCAACTGGCCGTTGGCGTCGTCCAGCGTGCTGGCGCTGCTGAACAAGCCGTGGCCGTGGTTCTGGGATGCCAGGCCGAAGTCGGCGTTCAGGCTCAGCTGGCTGTTGAACCAGAGATGGCTGTAGCCCAGGCCGATGTAGGGCAGGCTTTGCAGCGGGTCGGGACGGGCGTCGTACAGCGACAGCGGCTGGGACAGGCCCACCACGCCGGTGCTCGCGCGCAGGCCGCCGACGACGCTGCCGACGGTCGGACCCAGGTTGGCCTGGGCCGAGTCGAAGAAGTAGTAGTCGCTGAAGACGCGCAGGCTGCCGCCGGTCGAGCGGTTGTTTGTGAGCGCATACTCGGCCGCAGTGTGCTGCGGATAGGCGCCTTCTTCGATGCGCAAGGCCGTCCCCTGGGCCCGGGCACCCATCGTCAACGCCGCGAGGATCGCCAGTGCGGCAACCTGGCGGCCGGCGCGCGAGCGTCGCCCTGTCGAATATGCATGTCCCATGGTCGGCTCCCGAGTGCCTCGAAGGCAAAAAACCAGACTCCAGAAAATCGATGCTACGCCTATTGCCGTGCTGGAGATATCGGCAAACAAAGGGCTTTTGCCTGTCTCATTACCTCCTGTGACTTTGCAGAGACGTTGTGACGATAGCGTCGTTTCGACGCTTGCGTGCGTCGGCCGCAGGCCTTACAAAGAGAGGCTCAGGCGCCCAGCCGGCCGCCGGTGCAGCGCGGCCGGCCTTCGATGTCCACCCGCGTGCGCACCTCGCCGAAGCCGGATCGCTGCAGGATCTCCTGCACCGCCAGGGCCTGCGCCCAGCCATGCTCGAACAGCAGCCAGCCGCCGGTGCGCAGCCGGCCGCGTGCGCCGTCGGCGATGCGCCGGATGTCGGCCAGGCCGTCGTCGTCGGCCACCAGGGCGGACAACGGCTCGTGCGTCAGCGCCGCCAGGTGCGGGTCGTCGGCCGCGATGTAGGGGGGGTTGCTGACGACCAGGTCGAAGACGGGCGCATCCGGCGCGCCGGCCAGCGCGTCCCACCAATCGCCCGCTGCGAAGCGCACGTCCAGCGCCAGGCGCTGCGCATTCGCGCGCGCCACCGCGAGCGCGCCCGCGCTGCGCTCGCCCGCCCACATCCGCGCGCGCGGGCAGGCGTTCTTCAGCGCCAGCGCGATCGCGCCGCTGCCGGTGCCCAGGTCGAGCGCCGCGGGGTGTTCGATGCCGCCCAACTCGCCTTGCAACAGGTCGAGCGCCCAGTCGACCAGCGTCTCGGTGTCCGGACGCGGCACCAGCACGGCCTCGTTCACGGCCAGCGCCAGGCCGTGGAACTCGCGTTCGCCGACCAGGTAGGCGAACGGCTCGCCGGCCGCGCGGCGCGCGACGAGCGCCTCGAAGGTGGCGCCCTGCGCATCGGACAACGCGTCGTCGCCATGCGCCAGCAGCCACGCGCGCGACTGCCCCAGCACGTGCGCCAGCAGCAGGTGCGCGTCGAGACGCTGCACGCCGCGCAAGCGCGCGTCGCGCAGCGCGGCGCCGACCGTCGTCAACTGCCCGACTCCAGCGCGGCCAGCTGTTCCTGCGCGCGCGCGGCGCGCAGC
>CAIMXF010000015.1 GCA_903845345.1 uncultured beta proteobacterium | reverse complement strand
CTGCGCGGCGAAGCGCTTGGTGAAGTCGTCGCGCTCCATCATGCGCGCCACGGTGTACTTGGCGGCGAGCTGGATCATGCCGCGCGCGCCCAGCGGGTCGCTCCACTCGCTGTTGTAGCGGATCTCGGTCCTGGCCGGGTCGAGCACCAGGCTGGCCTGCTTGTAATAGGTCTCGGCGTTGGCCTTGATCTGCTCATGCGTCAGCGGCGGGCGCGTGTTGTTGCGGCCGGACGGGTCGCCGATCAGCGAGGTGAAGTCGCCGATCAGGAAGATGACCGTGTGCCCCAGGTTCTGCAGCTGGCGCATCTTGTTGAGGACGACGGTGTGGCCGACGTGGATATCCGGTGCCGTCGGATCCAGGCCCAGCTTGATGCGCAGCGGCTGGCCGGTGGCCTCGGAGCGCATCAGCTTCTTGAGCCAGTCGGCCTGGGGCAGCAGTTCGTCGCAGCCCCGAAGGGTGATCTGCAAGGCGTCGAGAACGCGGTCGGAGGGTTGGGCGGGGGTCGGCGTGGAGGTCATCGGCAAGAAAGAAGCGGGCGGCGGCACGGCCCCGCGGCCGGAAGCGCAGCGGTGCTGCAGGACCGGACGATGCAAGGCTTGTAAAAGAGACTGTAAAGCCCCCTCTTTTGGGGGATCAACTTTACATCCCACTGCTATAGTCGCTCGCGCAGGGCGGCTCCCGCGTTACCACACGGCAGCCGGCTCAGCGAGCGAAAGCTGGCGATTTCGAACTTCCTGTCGTCTTTAGTCGACAACTTCCTCGAAAAAGTCGCCCGATTCTAAGCGCGCACGCGCAGGTACAACCTGCCGACGGTGCGGATTTCTGAAACCCGAATGAAGTTGTGGCAACCGCCGCGCCTGCATTCATTCGCTGGAAGCAGTCGTTTGGATTCCCTGAGCCATGCCGACAAGGCGGTCGAGACCGCCGTCCAATCCGTGTTCGGTCGCGTCACGCACTGGACCCGCCAACACCCTCGCCGCCTCGCCGCGGGCACCGCCACCGTCCTCGCCGTCATCGCGGGCACCGCCTTCGGCCTCGCGCCGATGGCGCCCGACGCCTCGGCCCTGCCAAAGCGCCTGGTCACCGAGAGCTTCACGCCCGACAACCTCGACGCGCAGCTCGACGCTCTCGCGGCCAAGCACCTCGTGCTCGCCCGCAGCGACGTCACGCGTGCCAACGACACCGCCAACACGGTCACCAAGCGCCTGGGCATCTTCGACGACCAGCTCAACGCCTTCCTCCAGACCGACGTCACGTCACGCAGGCTGTGGCAGGGCCGCGCCGGCAAGCTGGTGTCCGCCACGACCGACGACAACGGCAAGCTGACCGCGCTGGTCGCCCGCTATCCGGCCGAGAACGACGACCAGTTCGGCACGCACTTCACGCGCCTGACGATCGCCCTTGGCGAGCACGGCTTCGCCAGCAAGCTGGAGACGGTACCGTTCGGCACCACCACGCGCCTGGGCTCGGGCGTCGTGCGCACCTCGCTGTTCGCCGCCACCGACGACGCCAACGTGCCCGACCCGATCGCCACGCAGATGGCCGAGATGTTCTCCACCGACATCGACTTCCACCGCGAACTGCGCAAGGGCGACACCTTCAGCGTCGTCTACGAGGCGCTGACCGCCGACGGCGAGCCGGTGCCGTGGAACCAGGGCACCGGCCGCGTGCTGGCCGCCGAGTTCGTCAACGCCGGCAAGGCCTATTCGTCCGTCTGGTTCTCCGACGCCAGCGGCAAGGGCGCATATTTCGACCTGGACGGCCGCAGCAAGCACAGCGCCTTCCTGGCCAGCCCGCTCGCGTTCTCGCGCATCACGTCGGGCTTCTCGATGCGCTTCCACCCGATCCTCAAGGAGTGGAAGAAGCACGAAGGCGTCGACTACGGCGCGCCGATCGGCACGCCGGTGCACGTGGTCGGCGACGGCGTGGTGGCGTTCGCCGGCGTGCAGAACGGCTACGGCAACGTGATCCAGGTCCAGCATTCGGACAACCGCATGACGGTCTATGCGCACTTGAGCAGGATCGACGTGCAGCGCGGCCAGCACGTCAGCCAGGGCGACCACATCGGCGACGTCGGCATGACCGGGTGGGCCACCGGCCCGCACCTGCACTTCGAATTCCGCGTGGCGGGCGTCGTCAAGGATCCGCTGACGATCGCCAAGTCGGCCGAGACGCTGGCCCTCGACAACGCCTCGCGCCCGCGCTTCACGGCGATGGCCGGCGAGCTGAAGTCCGAGCTGTCGGTCGCCCAGTCGCTGGGAACGCAGGCCGCGCGCGTAGACTGAGCGCCTCGTCCCCGAACACCGACGCGCCGCGTTCGCCCGGACGAACCCGGCGCGCTCTTACTTCATGACCCTCTACCTTGGCCTGATGAGCGGCACGTCGATGGACGGCATCGACGGCGTGCTGGTCGACTTCTCCGACGACGCGCGCGCCGGCCTGCACGTGTTGACCGACGCGCATCTCGCCATGCCGCCCGCGCTCGGCGCCGAGCTGCTGGCGCTGAACCGGTCCGGCCCGGACGAGCTGCAGCGCGCGGCCCTGGCCGCCAACGCGCTGGCGCGATTGCAGGCCGACGTGGTCGCTCACCTGCTCGCCCAGGCGGACATCGAGCCTGACGCCGTCCGCGCCATCGGCTCGCACGGCCAGACGGTGCGCCACCGACCGGGCGAGTTCGACGGCACGGGCTTCACGCTGCAGATCAACAACGGCGCGCTGCTGGCGGAGGCCTGCGGCATCGACGTCGTCTGCGACTTCCGCACCCGCGACGTCGCCGCCGGCGGCCAGGGCGCCCCGCTGGTGCCGGCCTTCCACCGCGACGTGTTCGCCGCCACGGTGCCGCGCGCCATCCTCAACATCGGCGGCATCGCCAACCTGACGCTGTTGCCGTCCACGGATGAGTCAGCGCACGCTTCGAATCTTGGCGGCTTCGACACAGGCCCGGGCAATGCGTTGATGGACGACTGGTGCAAGCGGCACACCGACGCTGCCTACGACGACGACGGCCGCTGGGCCGCCTCGGGACGGGTCGACGGCATGCTGCTGGCGGAGCTGATGGCGGACACTTACTTCCGCAAGGCGCCGCCCAAGAGCACGGGCCGCGACCTGTTCAACCGGGACTGGCTGGCCCAGGCGATCGCGCGCACGGGCGGCACGCGCGCGCCCGCGGACGTGCAGGCGACGCTGCTGGAGCTGACGGCCCGCAGCGCGATCGACGCCCTGCGCACGTCGGCGCCCGACACCCGCGAGCTGCTCGTCTGCGGCGGCGGCGCATTCAACGGCGCCCTGATGGCGCGCCTCGCGGCGCTGTGGCCCGGCCTGGCCGTGGCTGCGACCGACGCCGCAGGCCTGCCCGCGATGCAGGTCGAGGCGACCGCGTTCGCGTGGCTCGCGAAGCAGTTCTGCGAGCGCCGGCCCGGCAATCATCCGGCCGTGACCGGCGCGGCCGGGCTGCGCGTGCTCGGCGCGCTGTACCCGCATTGAGCCTGACGGAAAGCCGAACGGCGCCCGCAGGCGCCGTTGTCCATGGAGCGCTGACGCTCAGGCCGAGAAGCTCGAGCCGCAGCCGCAGGTGCTGGTCGCGTTCGGGTTCTTGATGACGAACTGGGCGCCCTGCAGGTCTTCCTTGTAGTCGATCTCGGCACCGGCCAGGTACTGCAGGCTCATGGCATCGATGAGCAGCGTGACGCCGTTCTTGCTCATCTGCGTGTCGTCCTCGGCCACGGCCTCGTCGAACGTGAAGCCGTACTGGAAGCCGGAGCAGCCGCCGCCCTGCACGAACACGCGCAGCTTCAGCTCGGGGTTGCCTTCCTCGTCGACCAGCTCCTTGACCTTGGCAGCGGCGCTGTCGGTGAAGACCAGCGGGCCCGGGATCTCGGTGGTGGCAGG
>CAIMXF010000014.1 GCA_903845345.1 uncultured beta proteobacterium | reverse complement strand
ATCGACAGCCCCAGGCGGATGCGCTGGCGCAGGCGATGCAGACGGTGGAGCAGCGGCGGCGCGACGCCACCGCGAAGTGACGCTCAGGCCTTGATGGCCAACGCCGCCTTCGCCAGCTCGGTGATCCGCGCCCAGTCGCCGCTCTTCATCGCGTCGGCCGGCGTCAGCCACGAGCCGCCGACCACCTTCACGTTGGGCAGCGCGAGGAACTGCGATGCCGTCTCGGGCGTCACGCCGCCGGTCGGGCAGAACGCGACGTCGGCGAACGGGCCGGAGAAGGCCTTCAGCAACGGGATGCCGCCGACGGCCGTGGCCGGGAACAGCTTCAGGAAGGTGAAGCCGTCGTCGGCGGCCATCATGATCTCGCTGCCCGTCGACACGCCCGGCAGCAGCGCGATGCCCAGTTCCTTGCAGGCATCACCCACTGCTTTCGTGTAGCCCGGGCTGACGATGAACTTCGCGCCAGCGGCGTGCGCGGCGCGGGCGTCGGCCGCGTTGCGCACGGTGCCGGCACCGACCACGGCGTCGGGCACCTCGCGCGCGATCGCCTGGATCGCCGGCAGGCCGGCCGCGGTGCGCAGCGTCACTTCCAGCACGCGCACCCCGCCGGCGACCAGCGCCTTGGCCATCGGGACGGCGTCCTCGAGGCGGTCGATGACGATCACGGGAATGACGGGGCCGTAGCCGGCGAGGTCGAGCGGATTCATGTCGTGTCTCTTCGAGTGTCGAGGGTTGATCGTCGAAATAGCCGGGCACTGACACCGGCCGGCGAGCGCTCGGCCGCCCGGAGCGAGACGGCCTGAGCCCCTCGGGGGCGGCGAGCGGAGCGAGCCCCGGCGGTCATTACAACCAGGTGCACGCGCCCTCTTCGGCCGTGCTCACGTTTCTGCGCATGCCCGCGAACAGGTTGCGGCCGAAGCCCGCGCCGTGCGCCTCGGCCAGCGCCTGCGAGCGCTGCGCGAACGGACGCGCCGTCCACTCGTCGTCGGGGACCAGCACCTGCAGCCTGCCGGCGACCGCGTCGAGGCGGATCACGTCGCCGTCGCGCACCTTGGCGAGCGGCCCGCCCCCCAGCGCTTCGGGGCTGACGTGGATCGCGGCCGGCACGTTGCCCGACGCGCCGCTCATGCGGCCGTCGGTCACCAGCGCCACCTTGAAGCCGCGGCCCTGCAGCACCGCCAGCGGCGGCGTCAGCTTGTGCAGCTCGGGCATGCCGTTCGCGCGCGGGCCCTGCCAGCGCACGACGGCGACGAAGTCCCGCTCCAGCTTGCCCTCGGTGAACGCGTGCAGCAGGTCTTCCTGCGCGTCGAACACCAGCGCCGGCGCCTCGATCACGTGCTTGTCGGCGGGGACGGCCGACACCTTGATCACCGAGCGGCCGAGGTTGCCTTCGAGCAGCTTGAGGCCGCCGGTGGCGCCGAACGGCTCGGCGGCGGTGCGCACGACCGTGGCGTCGATCGGGGTCTCGGGCAGCGGGGTCCACGCCACCTTGCCGTTCTCGGCCATCGACGGGATCTCGCCATACGCCGCCATGCCGCGCTCGGCGACGGTGGCCACGTCGGCATGCGCGAGCCCGGCCTTGAGCAGCTCGCGCAGCACGAAGCCCGGGCCGCCCGCGGCCTGGAACTGGTTCACGTCGGCGCTGCCGTTCGGATAGACGCGGCTCAGCAGCGGGATCACCGTGGACAGCTCGGCGAAGTCCGACCAGTCGATCAGGATGCCCGCGGCGCGCGCCACGGCCACCCAGTGGATCAGGTGGTTGGTGGAGCCGCCGGTGGCCAGCAGCGCGATCATCGCGTTGACGATGCAGCGTTCGTCGACGAGCACGCCGATGGGCACGTCGCGGCGCTCGCGCGTGAGCGACAGCACCGTGCTGACCGCTTCGCGCGTGAGCGCGGTGCGCAGGCCGTCGTGCGGATGGACGAAGGCCGCGCCCGGCACGTGCAGGCCCATCGCCTCGAGCAGCATCTGGTTGGAGTTGGCCGTGCCGTAGAACGTGCAGGTGCCCGGGCCGTGGTACGCCTTGCTCTCGGCCTCCAGCAGTTCGGCGCGGCCGACCAGGCCCTGGGCCGCCTTCTCGCGCACCCGGGACTTCTCCTTGTTCGACAGCCCCGTCGACATCGGCCCCGCCGGCACGAACACGCACGGCAGGTGGCCGAACTGCAGCGCGCCGATCAGCAGGCCCGGCACGATCTTGTCGCAGATGCCCAGCAGCAGCACGGCGTCGAACACGTCGTGCGACAGCGCGATGGCGGTGGACATGGCGATGGTGTCGCGCGAGAACAGCGACAGCTCCATGCCCGGCGCGCCCTGCGTGACGCCGTCGCACATCGCCGGCACGCCGCCGGCCACCTGCGCCGTGGCTCCGAACGCGGCGGCGTCGCGCCGGATCTGCTCGGGGTAGCCCTCGTAGGGCTGGTGCGCCGACAACATGTCGTTGTACGCGGTGACGATGCCGATGTGCGGCGCGCGCTCGGCCACGACGCGCAGCTTGTCGTTGGCGGGCATGCCGGCGAACGCGTGGGCGACGTTGGCGCAGCCCAGGCGCTCGGCGCCGCGCGCGCGCGTGCGCAGGGCGTCGACGTGCCCGAGATAGTCGGCGCGGGTGCCCGCGCTGCGCCGACGGATGCGCTCGGTGACGGCGGCGACGGTCGGGTTGAGCGGCGGCTGCGGCGAGGGCGTGGCGGTGTAACTCATGGTTTGATTATCCGGTAACTCCGTTACATGGTCAAACCAGCGACGGGGCAAGGGCTTGTCGAGCTGGGGTTCGCCCGGACGCCGCCGTCGCGGCAACCGGTGCGCCCGTCAAAGGGCGGTCTGCTTCCTCGCCGCGAGCGCTGCCGCAATGCGGATTCAGCGCGCGACGGACGGGGTGCCGTCGAGGCGGCGTCGCGCAACGGCCAGGTCGTCGACAGTGTCGATATCGAACAGCACGCCGGGGTCGTCCAGCTCGACGGCGGCAGTCGGGTAGCGCGCGAGCAGGCGGCGCGCGCCCTCGTCGCCCTTGAGCATCACCAGCTCGGAGAAGAGCTCGGCCCCGAATCCCACCGGATGCCCGCGCCGCCCACGGTGCTGCGCGAAGGCGATCGGCTGCTGGTCAAGCGCATCGGCCACCGCGCGCAGGCTGCTCGGCCTGACCAGCGGCATGTCGGCCGGCAGCACCAGCCAGCCCGTGGCGCTCGCGTGGATGGACACGCCGGCCGCGATCGAGTCGCCCATGCCCCAGGACGCTTGCAGGCGGGGCTCGACCACGACCATGTCCGCGGGGGCGACGAGTCCCTTGGCTTCGGCGATCAGTGCCTCGGAGATGACGAGCACGACCGACATCCCGGATGCGATGGCATTGCGCAAGGTGCGCACGAGCACGGTCTCGCCACCCAGTTGTTCGCTGAGCTTGTGACGCGTTCCGTGATATCGGCTCCCTGCGCCTGCGGCCAGCACGACGACGGCCGGGTCATTTTTCATGAGGCGCTGTGCGCGGGACTCTCCTGAGGCTGCGCATTGAATGGTTATGTGCCTCAAGAATCGTCGGCAAACCCCTTTTGTTCCAGTGGGACGTCTACCTAAGGCGTTCCCCTAAACTAGTCCCATGAACCACCATTCCGACCTGTCTGGCGAACGCAAGAGTTATGAGCGCGACGCCCTCGAAGAAACCGACGCGGCGCTCGATCCGCTGCGCCAATTCCAGGCGTGGATGGACGAGGCTTTCGCCGCCAAGGTCCCCGAGCCGAACGCGATGACGCTCGCGACGGTGGGCGCCGACGGCCGGCCATCGACGCGCATCGTGCTCATCAAGGGATGCGACGCCCGCGGGATCGTCTGGTTCACCAACTACGACAGCCGCAAGGGCCGCGAGCTCGCGCTGCATCCGTTCGCGGCGCTGCAGTTCCACTGGGTCGAGCTCGAGCGCGTCGTGCGCATCGAGGGCAGCGTCGAACGCGTGGCCGACGCCGAGTCCGACGCCTATTTCGCCTCCCGCCCGCTCGATTCGCGCATCGGCGCGTGGGCGTCGCCGCAGAGCGAGGTGATCGCTTCGCGCGGCGTGCTGGTGGCCAACGCGGCGAAATACGCAGCGAAGTTCCTCATGGATCCGCCGCGTCCGCCGCACTGGGGCGGATTCCGGCTGAGGCCCGAGGCCTGGGAGTTCTGGCAGGGCCGCAAGTCGCGCCTGCACGATCGCCTGCGCTATCGGCTCGAGGATGGACACTGGGCGCGCGAGCGCCTGGCGCCCTGAGACGCGCTGCAGCCCGTGTTCGCTGACTGGTTGACCTCCGCCGGCCTCGCCGGCGTGAAGCCGGTGCTGGCGGCGTTCCTGTTGCCGCCGGTGCCCTTTCTCGCCGTGGCCCTCGCGGGCGCCTGCGCGACGCGCACGCACCCGCGCGTCGCCCGCGCACTGGTGATACTGGCATGCGTCGCGACCTGGCTGTGCGCCTGCTCGGGCGTCTCGCGCTGGCTCGAGACGCATGGCCTGGACGAGCCGACCCCGCTGACGCTCCCCGAGCGCGAGGCGCTCAAGGCGCGCGCCGCCGCTGGCGAGCCGCTGGCCATCGTCGTGCTCGGCGGCGGCGTCGACGAACCGGCGCCGGAGTACGGCTCGCCCAATCTCGACAAGGATGCCTACGAGCGGCTGCGCTATGCGGCGTGGCTCAACCACCAGACCGGCATCCCGATCCTGGCCTCGGGCGGCCGCGGCTGGGAAGCGCCCGATGCCGCGAATCCGCCCGAAGCCGAACGGACGGCCGAGCTCGCCCGGTCCGAGCTCGGAACGCCGCTGCGCTGGATCGAGCCCGATTCGCGCGACACCCACGAGAACGCCGTCAACTCGGTGGCCATCCTGCGCAAGGCCGGCATCCGCGAGATCGTGCTGGTGACGCACGGGTCGCACATGCCGCGCGCGCTGCACGAATTCCGCGCGGCCGCTGCGGCGGCGAGCGCTTCCGCGCCGATCCGCATCACCCCCGCTGCGATGGGCCAGGCCTATCCGGGAGGCTCCGCGCTGTTTCGCTGGATGCCGTCGGCCACGGGCTTCCAGCGCACGCGCGTCGCCTGGCGCGAGATGCTGGCGGCCCTCGTGGAGCATCGATGACGAGCGCGAAAGTGACGAAGCCCCGATCACTGGAACATGATCGGGGCTTCCTGGACGACTTGAACGTCGTCCGTTGGGGCTCCGGAGCAGAACGCCCGGGGCTCCGATTGCGCATCGATTGCGCAGAGGGGAGTGCCTCGTTCGAGGCAGTTCAAAGATAGTCCTGCGGACGCCCCGCCGCAAGGAAATCGCGACGAAGGGTCCGGGCGTCCTGATAGCCTCAGCCGGGCTTGACAGCGCTCATGACGTGGGCAAAGACAGCGTCCAGCCGGGCCTCGACGTCCTTGCCCAGTGCGCCGCCCATCGTGATGGGCCGTCCCCACTCGCGGTTGGTCTCGCCCGGCCATTTCGATGTCGCGTCCAGTCCCATCTTGCCGCCCAGGCCGCTGACCGGCGACGCGAAGTCGAGGTAGTCGATCGGGGTATGGTCGACCAGCGTGGTGTCGCGCACCGGATCCATCCGCGTGGTGATGGCCCAGATCACTTCGTTCCAGTCGCGGATGTCGATGTCCTCGTCGACGACCACGATGAACTTCGTGTACATGAACTGGCGCAGCACGCTCCACAGCCCGAACATCAGCCGCTTGGCGTGGCCGGCGTAGGCCTTCTTCATCGAGATGATGGCCATCCGGTAGCTGCAGCCCTCGGGCGGCAGGTAGAAGTCGACGATCTCGGGGAACTGCTTCTGCAGCAGCGGCACGAAGACCTCGTTGAGCGCGACGCCCAGCACGGCAGGCTCGTCGGGCGGCTTGCCGGTGTAGGTCGAGTGGTAGATCGGATCCTTGCGGTGGGTCAGGCGGTCGAGGCGGAAGACGGGGAACCAGTCGCGCTCGTTGTAATAGCCGGTGTGGTCGCCGTACGGACCTTCCAGTGCATACAGATAGCCGCCCTGTTCCTTCAGCGGGATGCCGCGCTCGCTGAAGCCGGCGAAGCCCGGCTCGGCGACGGGGATGTGGCCCTCCAGCACGATCTCGGCGCGCGCGGGCACCTGCAACATCAGCCCGTCCTCGCCGGTCCGGGTCTCGACGAGCTCGGTGCGGCCGCCACGCAGCAGGCCGGCGAACTGGTACTCGCCGAGGGTGTCGGGCACCGGCGTGACCGCGCCCAGCGTGGTCGCCGGATCGGCGCCCAGCGCGCACACCAGCGGGAACGGCTTGCCGGGATTGGCGCGGGCGAACTCGCGGAAGTCGAGCGCGCCGCCCCGGTGGGTCAGCCAGCGCATGATCAGCTCGCGCTTGCCGATCACCTGCTGGCGGTAGATGCCCAGGTTCTGGCGCAGCCGCGGCTTCGCCACGTTGCGCGGCCCGCGCGTGACGACCAGGCCCCAGGTGACCAGCGGGGCGACGTAGCCGGGCCAGCAGGTCTGGATCGGCCACTGCGCGAGGTCGATCTCGTCGGCCGCCAGGATCACTTCCTGGCACGGGCCGCTGCGCAGCACCGCGGGCTTCCTGTCCCACAGCGCCTTGCCCATCGTCCACAGCTTGCCGGCGTCCTTGACCGACTTCGGCGGCTCCGGCTCGCGCAGGTT
>CAIMXF010000013.1 GCA_903845345.1 uncultured beta proteobacterium | reverse complement strand
GGCGGCGTCGTCCATAACCTGTCGTTGTTCGCGCAGGATCGCGTCACCTTCACCGGCCGCGCGCTCCTCTGCGGCTGGATCGATGCCGCCGCCCTGTAGCGCGCGATCATCATCAACGGCATCTCAGGCCTGTGCATCACCAAGCTGGACGTGCTGGACGGCCTGTCGGAGATCAAGGTCTGCATCGGCTACAAGCTCGACGGCCAGGACGTCGACATCCTGCCCAGCGACGCCGACGACGTCGCGCGTTGCGAGCCCATCTACGAGACGTACCCGGGCTGGTCGGAGAAGACCTTCGGCCTGACGGAATGGGACCAGCTGCCGCTCAACGCGCGCCGCTATCTCGAGCGCGTGAAGGAGCTGATCGGCGCGCCGATCGACATGGTCTCGACAGGGCCGGATCGCGACCATACGATCCTGCTGCGCCATCCGTACCGTTGATTCAACCCCGCTGACAAAGGATCGCGATGCTCACCGACGACGGAAAGCACCTGTACATCTCCTGGGAGGGATACCACCAGTTGATCGAGCGCCTGGCCCTCAAGGTGCACCGCTCGGGCTGGCAGTTCGACCAGATCCTGTGCCTGGCGCGCGGCGGCATGCGCACCGGCGACACGCTCTCTCGCATCTTCGACAAGCCGCTGGCGATCATGTCGACGAGTTCCTACCGTGCCGAAGCCGGCACGATCCAGGGCAGGCTCGACATGGCCAAGTACATCACGCTGCCGCGCGGCGAGCTGTCGGGCCGCGTGCTGCTGGTCGACGACCTGGCCGATTCCGGCGTGACGCTGGCGGCCGTCGCCGAGCGGCTGCGCGGCCTGCCGGCCATCAGCGAACTGCGGTCGGCGGTGCTGTGGACCAAGGCGATCTCCACGTATACGCCCGACTACTTCGTCGAGGTGCTGCCCACGAGCCCGTGGATCCACCAGCCGTTCGAGGACTACGACGGCATCTCGATCGAGACGCTCATCAAGCGCAACGCCCAGGAGTGAGGGCAGGGCGCCCGGGGTTCCGAGCGTGAGCACGCGTCCGTCTTAGCACGCCATCGAATCGATCGCCGATCTCGAGGCGTTGACGCAGGCTTCGATCGCCGTGCCGGACGACGATCGCAACCTGCCGGAGCGGCACCGGACGACGCTGCATCGAGACCCCGCCCGCATGCGATCCATGACGTTTCGCGCGCGAGCGAAATGGCGACTCGAAATGAAAAAAGCCTCGCAAACAATGTCTGCGAGGCTTTCTCGAATTGGTGCCCAGAAGAGGACTCGAACCTCCACGCCGTTAAGCGCTAGTACCTGAAACTAGTGCGTCTACCAATTCCGCCATCTGGGCAAGGTACATTTCACGAATCGACTGGTTCCAATCACATCGACTTGCGTCGTTGCTCGCTAGAACCTGTAATCAGCGAAGAAAGAGATCATATCATCAAGAATAAAACAGTTGCAAGCCCTCCCGCGTTGAACGGGGCGTTGATGGGCGAAGCCGAGGGGGTGGTGTTCGGCCATCGCGACGGACACGGGTTCGTCAAGCGCGACGACGGCGAGCCCGACGTCTACATCTCGCAGCAGGAGATGCGCTCCGTGCTGCATCGCGACCGCGTCAAGGTGCGGCTCGTGCGCTTCGATCGCAAGGGCCGCCCGGAGGGGCGCATCCTGGAGATCGTCGAGCGCCGCAAGGCCCCGATCATCGGACGCCTGCTCAACGAAGGCGGCGCCTGGCTGGTCGCGCCGGAAGACCGCCGCTACGGCCAGGACATCCTGATCCCGAAGAACGCCACGGCCTCCGCGGTCGCGGGCCAGGTGGTGGCGGTGGAACTCACCGAGCCGCCGTCGATGTACTCGCAGCCGGTGGGCCGCATCACCGAGGTGCTGGGCGAGATCGACGATCCCGGGATGGAGATCGAGATCGCCGTCCGCAAATACGAGGTCCCGTATCGCTTTTCGGCGGAGACGCTGGCGCAGACGGCCAAGCTGCCCGACCACGTCCGCGCCGTCGACATGAAGGGCCGCATCAACCTCACCGACGTCCCGCTCGTCACCATCGACGGCGAGGACGCGCGCGACTTCGACGACGCCGTCTACTGCGAGCCCATCAAGACGGGCCGCGGCAAGACCGCGTTCAGCGGCTGGCGCCTGATCGTCGCGATCGCCGACGTGAGCCACTACGTGAAGCCGGGCGAGGCGCTGGACGACGACGCCTACGAACGCGCGACCTCCGTCTATTTCCCGCGCCGGGTGATCCCGATGCTGCCCGAGAAGCTCTCGAACGGCCTGTGCTCGCTCAACCCGGAGGAGAACCGCCTCTCGATGGTGTGCGACATGCTGATCGGCGAGGACGGCGAGCAGGGCGCGTACCAGTTCTATCCGGCCGTCATCAACTCGCATGCGCGGCTCACGTACACCCAGGTCGCGGCGGTGCTGGGCAACACGCGCGGCCCCGAGGCGGCCGAGCGTGCCGAACTGGTGCCGCACCTGCTCAACCTGCACGACGTCTATCGCGCGCTGCTGAAGGCGCGCCAGCGCCGCGGCGCGATCGACTTCGAGACCACCGAGACGCAGATCGTCTGCGACGACAACGGCCGCATCGAGCGCATCGTGCCGCGCACCCGCAACGATGCGCACCGCCTGATCGAGGAGGCGATGCTGGCGGCCAACGTCTGCGCCGCCGACTTCATCGCGCTGCACGAGCATCCGGCGCTGTTCCGCGTGCACGAAGGCCCGACGCCCGAGAAGAAGATCACGCTGCAGAACTACCTGAAAGCGCTGGGCCTGGGGCTGTCGATCAGCGACGATCCGAAGCCGGCCGAGTACCAGGCGCTCGCGCAGGCCACCAAGGAGCGCGTCGACGCGCAGCAGATCCATTCGATGCTGCTGCGCTCGATGCAGCAGGCGATCTACACGCCCAAGAACAGTGGCCACTTCGGGCTCGCCTACCAGGCCTACGCGCACTTCACGAGCCCGATCCGCCGCTATCCCGACCTGCTGGTGCATCGCGTGATCAAGGCGCTGCTGCAGGGCAGGAAGTACCGGCTCGAGGCGCCGCACGTCGAGACCTCGGCGGCCGTCGGCGCCCGGCGGAAGCCCGGCGAGGCCGCCAAGCCGGCCACCGGCGACCTGGCGCAATGGGTGTCGGCGGGCGAGCATTGCAGCGCCAACGAGCGCCGCGCCGACGAGGCCTCGCGCGACGTCGAGGCCTGGCTCAAGTGCCGCTTCATGCGCGAACGCCTGGGCGAGGAATTCTCCGGCACCGTCAGCGCGGCCACCACCTTCGGGCTGTTCGTCACGCTCGACGCGCTCTACGTCGAGGGCCTGGTGCACATCACCGAGCTCGGCGGCGAGTACTTCAAGTTCGACGAGGTGCGCCAGGAACTGCGCGGCGAGCGCACGGGCATCCGCTACGCGATCGGCGCCCGCGTGCGGGTCCAGGTCAGCCGGGTCGATCTCGACGGCCGCAAGATCGACTTCCGCATCGTGCGCGAGGCCGAGAGCGAGCGGCTGCTGGGCCGCGGGCGCAAGTCCGAGCCGGCGCAGCGCGGCGCGGCGCCGACGGCGGCCGAGCAACTGGCGGCGGTGGAGTCGCAGGATCGCCAGGTCAAGCGCGCCGGCCGCAAGGCCAAGACGCCCGGCACGCCAGGCGTCCCGCATCGCCCGGCCATCACCAAGACGCCTGCGCGCGGCGGCAAGCCGGCGTCCAAGCGATCCAAGCGCTGACGCGTTCGGCGTCGTCGCGAAGGCCCCGCTCGTCGGGGCCTTCTGCGTCGTGGCGCGACGAATAGGGCGGGGTTGACCCGGCTGATGCAGCCAATGGAGTGCTGGACGGCATCGCAGAATCGATGCAACCGAAGCTACTTGCTCCCCGTCCGCCCATGAACGCCTCCCCGAACTGCCGTCCGCTCGACGCCTGAACGTCCCATGAGCAGCCGTCAGGATCCCTTCCTGGAATTCGAGTCCGGACCCCGGTCCCGCGACAGCGGCGACGGGGCGCCGGCGGGCGCTCGCCCGACGCTCCAGGAAGAGGGCGCCGTCGATGCGATCCCCGAGCTGGACGCGATCGGCGTCGACCACGACGCGCTGCTCCATTCGATGGTCTACCTGACGCGTCACCACGGCAAGGAGCGCTCGCCGGACTCGATGCTGGACGGCATGCCCATCGACGGGCTCCTCAATCCCGACCAGGCAGTGCGCGTCATGCGTGCGGCCGGCTACAACGCGGGGCTGATGCAGCGCGACATCCGCGACATCCACGCGCTGCTGCTGCCGGCCATCCTGCTGCTCAGGAACGGCGACGCCTGCGTGCTGGTGCGCCGCCTCGACACGCCGCGCGGCCAGTCCCCCGTGTGCGAGATCGTGATGCCCGGTCCGGAATTCCACAGCTGCAAGGCCACGGAGGCCGAGCTGGCGCTGGAATACCTGGGTTTCGCGCTGGTGGCCACGCCGCTGCCCGAGATGGCGCACGGCGCCCGCGACCAGACGTTGCTGAGCCCGAACGGCCACTGGCTGTGGGGCACGCTGCGCCGCTTCATTCCGTATTACCGCTCGGCGATGCTCGCCGCGCTTCTCAGCAACGTGCTGATGCTGGTCACCGGCCTGGTCACCTCGGTGATCTACGACAAGGTGATTCCGCACCAGGGCTTCGTCACGCTGTGGGCATTGGCCGCGGGCTCGTTCCTCGCGCTCGTCTTCGACCTGGTCTCGCGCCAGCTGCGCAGCCACCTGATCGACACCGCCGGCAAGAAGGCCGACATGATCATCGGCTCGCTGCTGTTCCGCCAGACGCTGGGCGTGCGCATGGAGCACCGGCCGGAATCGGCCGGCAACTACGCGCACCACATCGCGCAGGTCGAGGTCGTGCGCGAGTTCTTCGCCGGCGCGACGCTGTCGGCCGTCAGCGACGTGCCGTTCATCGCGATGTACGTCGCCATGACCTTCGTCATCGGCGGGCCGCTCGGCTGGGTGCTGGTGCTGGCGATTCCCACGCTGATCCTGATGGCGCTGGCCGTCCAGCACCGCCTGCGCCGCGCGATGCGCGCGAGCCTGGCGCACCAGGCCGACCTGCAGGGCGTGATCGTCGAGGCCGTCGAAGGCCTGGAGGACCTGAAGGCCGTCGGCGCCCAGGGCCGCTTCCTGCACCGCTTCGAGGACGCGACCGCCGCCGCCGCCCAGGCCGGCCTGACCGCGCGCTGGATGATGGGCTGGACCAACAACGTCTCCGGCGTCGCGCAGCAGCTGATCACGCTGATCATGCTGGTGTGGGGCGTGTACCTGATCCACGACGGCGTCGTGACCGGAGGCGCGCTGATCGGCGCGGTGATGTACGCCGGCCGCGCCGTGATGCCCGTCAACAGCGTCGTCAGCCTGGCCTCGCGCTACCAGGGCGCGCGCGCGGCGATGACGTCGCTCGACAAGATGATGGCCAAGCCGAGCGAACGCGAGAGCGGCCGCGCCTACGTGAGCGGCCATCGCGTCACCGGCCAGATCGGCCTGAACGACCTGAGCTTCGCCTATCCGCAGACCGGCGAGGCCGTCGCCCCGCGCGTGCTGCGCAACGTGACGGTCAAGGTCAAGGCCGGCGAACGCATCGCGATCCTGGGGCGCATCGGCAGCGGCAAGTCGACGATCCTGCGCCTGATGGCCGGCCTGTACCAGCCGAGCGAGGGCTTCGTCGACGTCGACGGCCTGGACCTGCGCCAGATCGATCCGGCCGACTACCGCATGCGCGTGGGCTTCGTCTCGCAGGAGCCGCGCCTGTTCAAGGGCACGCTGCGCGACAACGTGATGATGGGCCGCCCGCAGCTCGATGCCGCCAGGCTCGCCGAGGTGGCGCGCGTGACGGGCCTCGACCGCGTCGTGGCCTCGCATCCCCAAGGCTGGGAGCTGTCGGTCGGCGAGATGGGCGGCCTGTTGTCCGGCGGCCAGCGCCAGCTCGTCGCCCTCGCGCGCTGCCTGATCACCAAGCCGCAGATCCTGCTGATGGACGAGCCCACCAGCTCGATGGACGCGCAGTCCGAGGTGATGTTCCTGCGCCAGCTGAAGGAAGCCGCCGGCACGCGCACGCTGATCATGGTGACGCACCGTCCCGCGGTGCTCGAGCTCGTCGATCGCGTGATGGTGGTCGACGGCGGCAAGGTGGTGCTGGACGGCCCGAAGGCCGCGGTGCTGGCCGCGCTGTCGGGCATCAAGCCGCCGGCCGCGCAACCGCTGCCGCAGCAGCGGCCGTCCGCCGAGCAACCGGTGCAGCGCCAGCCGGCGCCGCAGATGGAAAGGGCGCAGGCCGCCTGACGCGCCGTGCCATTGACGACGATGTTCCGCCTCCCCTTCAACCTGCCGTTCCTGAAGACGTCCGAGCCCGCGCTGGCCGTGCCGCAGACGGGCGGCCGTCCGCGCCGCGGCGACGCGGCGTTCATGAGCGGCGTGCGCGCGGCGCAGGTCGTCGAGTCGGCGCCGCATGTCAGCTGGGTGCTGTACCTGATGGCCGCCGCGCTCGCGTCGGCCCTGGCGTGGGCGTCCATCGCGCGCGTCGACGAGGTGACCAAGGCCGACGCCCGCGTCGTGCCGGAGGGCCGCGAGCAGGTCATCGCCAGCCTCGAGGGCGGCATCCTGCGCGAGCTGTTCGTCAAGGAAGGCGAACAGGTGGAGGAGGGCCAGGACCTCGCCGAACTCGACCCGACTCGCTTCAAGGCGCAGCAGGCCGAAGGCGAGACCAAGCTGATCGCGTTGAAGGCGCAGATCGCGCGCCTCACCGCCGAGTCCTTCAATCGTCCGCTGGTGTTCCCGCCCGAGGTCGAGGCCCAGCCCGACGTCGCCGAGAGCGAGCGCGAGTCCTACATCGCGCGCAAGCGTGCCAACGACGATGCCGCCGGCTCCAACGCGCGCGGCATCGAGATGCTGCGGCGCGAGCTGCAGATGTCGGAGGCGATGTCGGCCAAGGGTCTGCTGTCCGAAGTGGAGGTGCTGCACCTGCGGCGCCAGATCAACGAGATGTCGCTGCAGTCGGAAGACCGCATGAACCGGTTCCGCCAGGACGCCAGCAGCGAGCTCGCCAAGCTCAAGACGGAGCTCGCCGCGACCGAGGAACAGCAGGCTGGCCGCCAGGACGTGCTCGAGCGCACGATGATCAAGTCGCCGGTGCGCGGCATCGTCAAGAACATCCGCATCAACACGCTCGGCGGCGTGATCGGCGGCGGCGCGCCCATCATGGAGATCGTGCCCATCGGCAAGGAGTCGCTGATCGAGGCGCGCGTCAAGCCGGGCGAGATCGGCTTCCTGCAGGTCGGCCAGAGGGCCAAGGTCAAGCTCACGGCCTACGACTTCGCGCTGTACGGCGCGATCGAGGGCAAGATCGAGTCGATCAGCCCCGACGCCCTCGGCGACCCCGACCGCGGCGTCGGCGCCGCCGATCCGACCTACTACCGCGTGATGCTGCGCGTCGATTCGAACACGCTGCACGAGAAGGGCAAGGCGCTGCCGCTGCTGCCCGGCATGACCGGCACCATCGAGGTGCGCATCGGCGAGCGCTCGGTGCTCAACTTCCTGCTGCGGCCGATGCTCAAGTCCAAGGAAGCGTTCCGCGAGCGCTAGCGCGGCGCGAGCCGGTGTCGAGAAGAGATGCGGTGCGCGACGACCTTGCGCAGATCAGGCCGCGACGGCCTCGTGCTCGAGCCGATGCTCGAGCTCCTGGCCGATCGCGGCCAGCACCGCGGGACGCAGGAAGCGCGCGCGGTCGCGCAGGATGTTGGCCTGCAGCGCGGTCACGCGTTCCACGGGCAGCGCGCGCAGCAGGTCGACCGTCGCCAGCGCATCGCGCTCGGGCACCACGATGCAGTAGTCGTCCCAGCGGATCTGGCCGGCGAACGGCAGGACGTAGTCGTCGCACAGCAGCACCGGGATCGAGCCGTGCAGCAGCGCCTCGATGAAGCGGAAGCTCCAGCGGCCATACCCGGCGGGGCATAGCGTGAACACCGAACGCGCCATCACCTCGTCGTAGCCGAGCGGGCGGCCCTGCGCCGCGGCCGCTTGCTGCGGCGTGCCCAGCATCACCCGGGCGTCGCCGGCATGGCGCGCCTGCAGGCGCAGCATCACGTGGCCGCGGATGTGTTCGGGCGGCAGCAGCGTGTAGCTCAGCGCGCCCATGAACGAGGCGAACAGGTCGCGCGGCAGGTTCAGCGGCACGATGTCTCGGATCGCGTAGGGCAGGAAGGCGACGTCCTGCGCGTGCAGCAGCGGGGTCGACTCGAGCGCCAGCAGGATGAAGCGATCGTCCAGCCAGGCGTACTTCTTCTCGTAGGCTCGGCCGGCATGCTTGAGCTCGTGGCGCGACTCGGCGCGCTGGCCGACGTCGCCCGACGACAGCAGCACGTGGCGGCCGCGGCCGAGGTGGGCGCACATCGCGATGAAGTCGGCGGGGTCGTGGTTGGCGAACTGCCAGCCGGCCAGGAACAGCGGGACGAAGAAGAGGTCGGCCTCGTCCGGATCGGTGGTCTCGAAGCCGCGGAACCACGCGTGGACGTCGCGCAGGTACTGCAGGTGCTGTCCCAGCCGGTTCGCCGCTGCCAGCCGCTCGTTGTGCTCCGCGATGGCCGGGTTGGCGATGAACTGGTGGTAGATGAAGACTTTCACGGGCGCTGGCCTTTCGAGTTCGCCGCGCGCGCGTGAGCGCACGCAGGAGCGAGGTGCCGGCCATGTTGCCAGCGCGCCCGCGGGCCGGCGCGCCGAACTGCGCCGCGTTTGCCCGCCAGTTCCGGCCCGGCGCAACCGGGGCAGCTGCGGTGGTCGACAGGACGGGATTGCCTCGATTTCGCACCGCTTTTCAGCGGAACGGCAGCCCTTCGGAACGCCCATCATCCGTCCATTGGTTCACCCTCACGGAGCAGATAAATGACCCAGGTCCTCGTCACCGGCGGCGCCGGCTTCCTCGGCAGCCATCTCTGCGATCGCCTGATCGCCCGCGGCGACGAAGTGCTCTGCGTCGACAACTTCTACACCGGCGGCAAGGGCAACGTGCGCCACCTGATGGGCAACAAGAACTTCGAGCTGATGCGCCACGACGTGACGTTCCCGCTCTACGTCGAGGTCGACCGCATCTTCAACCTGGCCTGCCCGGCGAGCCCCGTGCACTACCAGCACGACCCGGTGCAGACGACCAAGACCAGCGTCCACGGCGCGATCAACATGCTGGGCCTGGCCAAGCGGCTGAAGGCGCGCATCCTGCAGGCGTCGACCAGCGAGGTCTACGGCGATCCGGCGATGCACCCGCAGCGCGAGGACTACTGGGGCAACGTGAATCCGATCGGCCCGCGCTCGTGCTACGACGAAGGCAAGCGCTGCGCCGAGACGCTGTTCTTCGACTACTGGCGCCAGCACCAGCTCGCGATCAAGGTCATGCGCATCTTCAACACGTACGGCCCGCGCATGCAGCCCGACGACGGCCGCGTGGTCAGCAACTTCATCGTGCAGGCGCTCAAGGGCGACCCGATCACGCTGTACGGCGACGGCCAGCAGACGCGCAGCTTCTGCTATGTGGACGATCTCGTCGAGGGCATGCTGCGCCTGATGGACTCGGACAAGTCCATCACCGGCCCGATCAACATCGGCAACCCGGTGGAATTCACGATGCGCGAACTGGCCGAGCTGGTGGTGCAGATCACGGGCTCGAAGTCGACGATCGCGTTCCGCCCGCTGCCGCAGGACGATCCCAAGCAACGCCGCCCGGACATCGCCCAGGCACGCGAGAAGCTCGGCTGGGAGCCGAAGGTCGCGCTGGCCGACGGCCTGAAGGAGACCGTCGACTACTTCCGCCGCACGCTGGACTTCACGGCCGACCTTGCGCCGACCACGTCCCTGCCGTCGATGCCGCCGATCCCCAACATCCGCGCCGCGCTCGCGGGCTGAGTCCAGCCACCCGGGGACGCCTCTCGCGTTCCCGCACGAACCGCCCCGCCATGGGACACCCGAACTCCACATCGAACTGGCCGGCGCTCGTCGCGCTGGTCGCGGCGCTGGGCGCGGCCGTCTCGGCGCCCGC
>CAIMXF010000012.1 GCA_903845345.1 uncultured beta proteobacterium | reverse complement strand
TGTTGGTGCCGACGCCAGATTGAGCCAACTTCGAGGTGCTTGCCGATATGCGGGTGAGCCGGTCGATTTGTTGTCGGACCTGCATGCCCGTAAGCGCCGCGGGCAGTCTGGGTGGCGCAGTCAGACGTCGGCACGCTGGCTCAATCTGGCGTCGGCGCCAACAAACAGAATTCAGCGGGCATGTAGGGCTGCTTGTGTTCATGTGGCGAATGTCATAACATACTGACATTCAGCGAACGCTGCGGAGGAGTCCCCCCATGTCCAAGCAGATCACAACCATCCCAGCGCGCCAGTTCGCCCGCGATTTGGCCGGCGCCAAGCGGGCGGCCGACATGGGCCCGGTACTGATCACCGACCGCGGCCATCCTGCCTACGCGCTGCTGCGCATTGACGACTTCTATGAGCTCGGCGGCAACCGCCAGCCAAGTCGCAGCCTCCTGGAACTCATGGATGGGCTTCCAGACACAGCAGGCATGGACTTCGAGCCTCCCCGCCTGATCGACCAGCCCTCGGCAGCCGATCTGGACTGAACATGTTCTTGCTCGACACCAACGTCGTCTCTGAACTGCGTACCGGCAAGAAGCAGCCCTCGGCGGCGGTGCGCAGTTGGGCTGCGCACTTTCCGGCTGAGCAGTTCTACCTGTCAGCCGTCGTGATGCTCGAGTTGTGGCTTGGCTACGAACTCAAGGCGCGTACGGACGCGCCCCAGGCGGCCGGTCTCAAGGTTTGGATCGAAGGGCTCGAGGCGGCCTATGACGGTCGAACGCTGCCCTTCACTGCGCGCGGGGCCCGGCTGTGTGCGCCTCTACACGTCCCCAACCCGCGCGCTTGGCGCGACTCCGTGATCGCAGCCACTGCACTCGAGCACGGCATGACGCTCGTCACCCGCAACGTGCGCGACTTTGCCGGAACCGGCGTGCGACTTATCGATCCATTCGTTTGACGCCGTCCGCAACGATCACAGGACGTCGACGCTGCAAGACAGCCACACGGTGGGTTCTGACTTTGCCCGCGTCCATGACAACGCTACCCTGAAGCTGACGTCCGCGAAGGGCAGGTAATGGCCGCCAATGCCAATTGGCACATCACTTCGGCTTCGAAAGATCGTCGATCAGCGCCTGCGTGGCTGCTGCCACGTTCTTCCTGGGGTTGTCCTTGCAATACCTGTAGATGAACAGGCTGATGACCTCAGGATCAAACGATTTCAAAGGCGGTGCTGCGTTGAACTGCAGTTGACGGTTCCACGCCGACAGGTACCCTTGAGTCCAGGAGCCGACCATCTTGACGGCCTGGGAGTCCTCGTTGTTCTCGTAGATCTCGATGTACTTCGCGCAAGGCATCGTCCCGGCCCCGATGTCAACGTGTGCCCCCGCGACAGGTTGCGAGTGAGATGGCCCGCACGCGCCGGATATGGCTACAACCAGCATGGAGCGGACCAAGGCTTGCAAAGCGAAAACCCGCTGTTGGCTACTCTTCATCGCTAACCCGCAAAGCTGCCCGTCGCAACGGGCCGATCCTGGCCGGACTGTGACACTGACCTTCGAGCTCAAGAGTGCTGGTCGACCTCCACTGCGGCTCCAAATCCCATGAGGCTTTGCCAGCATCGATGTTAAACACCTCGAGAGTCGGCATCTAGATCGAATTCGGCAGAGCTTAGGCTTGGCGACAGCTCACAGCCCCACTTCCCCACGAACAAGGTGTGTTCAACCCGCATGCGACAAGGAAGCATCCAGAGGTCTCTTCTCAGCCGCGGGCCGTCGAGGGTAGCTGTCGCACGACAGCGCGATGGCCGCATGCGCCGGACAGCGGGGACTCAACTTGGAGCATTCATGAAAAGCACTCTCGCGTCCCTTTCAGTCATGGCCGTTGTGTCGTTCTCAGCCGCGCCAATCGCCGCGCAGGCACAGGAAGTCTACGACTCCGCCGACAACATCTGGTACGAAGCTGTCTACACCGGGCCGGCTGGGACGACGTGGAACGCCGCAGCGGCTCAGGCGACCGCGATGGGGGGGTTTCTCGCTGCGCCGATAGACGCGTCGCAGAACGATTTCGTCTACTCGCTCGTGACGGAAGCCAAGTATTGGACTGGCATCAGTATCAACTCAGACCGCCTTGGCCCTTGGCTCGGCATCTACTCGACGACGTCTGGCTCTGAGAACTTCGTGTACTCGGGCAGCGGCGGTGCGCTCGGGGCCTTCCACCCTTGGGGCCCGAACCAACCGGACGGCTACGGTGGGGGCACCCAGGCCGTCGATTTCTACGCCTTCGCTAGTGAGGGGCCGACCTGGGGCGACACGCCCGAAGGCGGCGTATCTGGATTCGACCTTCCGCAAGGCTTCGTCGTGCAGTTCAGCGCCGCGCCGGTGCCGGAAGCGAGCGAACTGGCGATGCTCGTGTCCGGCCTTGCACTGGCAGGCGCGTTGGCCAGGCGGCGTCGCATGGCGTCGTGAAGCATCGGCGTCGCTGGGGCCGTCGATCGGCG
>CAIMXF010000011.1 GCA_903845345.1 uncultured beta proteobacterium | reverse complement strand
TGGCCGTGCCCGTCACGCCACCGCCGCCCGCACCGCCGCCCGTGGTGCCGCTGCCGCCGGCGCCGCGTCCGGCGCCGCTCGCGCCGCAGCCGGTCACGCCGGTGCCGTTGCCCAAGCCGGCCTTCACGCCGCTGCCGGTGCCGGTGACCAAGCCGACCCCCGCACCCGTGCCGGTGCCGGTGCCGGTGCCTGCTGCGACACCGGTGCCCGCACCTGCGCCTGTCCCCGCGGCGGCGCCAGCACCCGTGCCAGTGCCGACGCCCATCCCCGCGCCGCGACCCGCACCGACGCCTGCACCTGCCCCGACGCCTGCACCTGTCCCGACGCCCGCACCGGCGCCGACAGCCGTGCCGACGCCAGCCTCGCCGGCGCCCGCACCCGTCCAGGCGCCACCAGCGCCGCGTCCGGCGCCCATCGAGCCGCGCCCGCAGGCCACCGGGGCGGCGCCGTCGACCGCGCCGCAGACGCAGTCGGCGCGGCCGGTCGAGAACCCCGCCGAGCGCGGCGGCGCCGGCGGCACGGCACCGCCGACGAGCGGCAGCAACGGCAAGGTCAATCTCGACGGGTCGAGCAGCGGCAACGGCTCGGTGCAGCCGCCCGGCACGGGCGCGAGTGCGCCGTTGAACCTCGACCTGCATGGCGGCGGCATGGGCCCGAGCCTGGGCCGCACGCGCAGCGGCCTCGTGCCGATGCTGCCGGCGCCGGCCGAGAAGAAGACGCAGCTGGAGACGGACCTCGAGAAGGCCGAGCGCGCGAAATGCTCCGAGGCCTACGCCAAGAACGGCCTGCTGGGCGTGATCCCGCTGGCCAAGGACGCCGTCACCGGCAAGGGCTGCAAGTGGTGAGGCCCGCGCGGTGAATCAGCGCGCGGCGCCGGTCGCGCGCCCTGCCGCGTTGCCGACGTCGTCGACCGCCATCCTCCGGACGGGCGGGCAGCGCGGCCGCGGATCGGCCGCGCGGCAAGCGACGCGTCGACATCAGACCAGCGTGCGCAGCTTCTCGTACCCGCTGCGGCTGATCGGCACGCGCTTGCCGCTGCGCAGCCGCGCGGCGTGGCGGTCGGGGCCGGGGCGCTCGATCGCCTGCAGGTGCGCGAGGCTGATGATGAACGAGCGGTGGATGCGCAGGAAGCGCGTGGCGTCGAGCTGCTCCTCGATCTCCGAGATGCGCTGCGGCTTCAGGTGGCACTTGCCGTCGACGTGGATGGCCAGGTAGTCGCCCTGGGCCTCGATGCACTCGACCTGCTCGATGGCGATCACGTGCACCTGCTCGCGGTCGCGGATCAGGATGCGTTCGAGCGGAGCCGCGCGGCGCGCGACGAGCGCGTCGAGCGCGGGGGCCTGCGCGGGCGCGGCGCCCGCGGGCGCGTGCAGCGTGCGGGCGCGCGCGACGGCGTCGTCGAAGCGCGCCTTCGAGAACGGCTTGAGCAGGTAGTCCACCGCATGCAGCTCGAAGGCCTTGATCGCGTGCTCGTCGTAGGCGGTGGTGAAGATCACGCCGGCGCGGCGGCCGGTCAGCTCGAGCACCTCGAGGCCGGTCAGGCGCGGCATCTGGATGTCGAGGAACACGAGGTCGGGCGACAGCGCGCCGATCTGCCTGACGGCGTCGAGGCCGTTCTCGCATTCGCCGACGATCTCGATGTCGGCATGCCCCCGCAGGTATTCGCGGATCAGGCGGCGCGCGAGCTCCTCGTCGTCGACGATCAGCGCGCGAAGCGGTGTGGAAGAGGTCATGCCGCGGTCTCCTTGTCGACGGGCAGGTGGATCTCGATGGTGAACTGGGTCGCGCTGCGCTGCCACGCCATGCGCGCGCGCGTGCCGTACAGCACGGCCAGGCGCTCGCGGATGTTCTTCAGGCCGACGCCGTGGCCGCTGGCTGGCACGTCGTCGCTCGCCACGGGGTTGACGACGGCGATGTGCAGCCCGCCGTCGCGCACCCGGGCCTCGACGACGATGGTGCCGCCGCCGTCCACCTGGCGGATGCCGTGCTTGA
Source organism: uncultured beta proteobacterium (assembly GCA_903845345.1). Lineage (GTDB taxonomy): Bacteria > Pseudomonadota > Gammaproteobacteria > Burkholderiales > Burkholderiaceae_C > Scleromatobacter. The sequence continues at coordinate 3,629 of CAIMXF010000011.1, read as the reverse complement.
TCGCATTCTCCAGCAGCGGCTGCAGCGTCATCGGCGGCAGCAGGCAGGCGGCGGCCGCGGCGTCGACGCGCAGGTCGGCGGCGAGCTTGGCGCCGAAGCGGCGCTTCTCGATCGCGAGGAAGTGCTCGCACAGCGTCACCTCCTCGCCGAGCGTGATGCGTTCGCGCTCGGCCAGCGCCAGCGTGCGGCGGAAGAACTGCGCGAGGTCGACCGTCATCTCGCGCGCGGCTTCGGGGTCGAAGCCGGTGAGCGCGCTGATCGAGTTGAGGCTGTTGAACAGGAAGTGCGGATTGATCTGCGTGCGCAGCATCTGCAGCTCGGCGTCGCGCGCGAGCACGCGCGATTCGGCTTCGCGCCGCGCGGCTTCCTGCACGCTCTCGAACGCGATCAGCACGTCGTGCGCCAGCAGGGCGAGCAGGTACAGCGCGAAGCCGGCGGCGAAGTACATCACCCAGCCGGCCGGGTTCATCGTCACGAAAGGCCGGTTGTCGTGCGACATCCAGCGTCCCAGCAGGTTCCAGGTCTCGCCGAGCCCGAGCCACACCAGCGCCGACAGCAGCGACGCGCCGCCGAACAGGCTCAGCGTCACCGGCCAGCGCCGTTGGGAGTAGGGCTGGCTGCGGCAGATGTAGTACGACGAGAGCGCGTCGAACGACCAGACCACGCACAGCGGCAGCGCGAACTCGAGCGCGCCCGTCCATTCGGCCTGCTCGGTGAGCCGCAGCAGGCTGGCGAGGCCGACGCCGGCCAGCAGCCACGCGAGCTCGTACCAGAGGAGCTTGCGGGCATCCGCGAGGATCGGGTGCATCAGCGCCTGATCAGTTCTTGATCTCGACGCCGCCCATGATCACCGAGCCCTCGATGATCAGCCGCTTGCTCGAGATCATCGGCGGGGCCGTCCTGTCCTCGATGCCGCCCAGCATCGGCGAGCCGTTGACCGACACCGACCAGTCGCGCGGCACCGCGATCTCCACGCCGCCCATGATCACCGACAGGTGCAGCACCGCCTCGTTGACGATGGAGGCCTGGCGCAGGTCGATCTCGACGGCGCCCATCACGGCGTTGATCTCGCCGCCCGCGAACTCCTGCGAGTCGTTCTTGAGAACGATGCCGCTCATCATCGCGGACGCGTCGATGCGCGCGCCGTGCTCGTCGCGCTGGTCGCGCTGGCCCGGCCGCGGCAGGGGCAGCGGCTGGCCGTCGGTGCCGCGCGTGAAGCCGCGGGTGAGCACGTTGAGGCCGACGAGGATCAGGATCACCGGCCACAGGTCGCGCACCTGGAAGTGGATCAGGCCCAGGTTCTGCAGCGTCATGCCGGCACCGACGACCATCAGCACGCCGCCGAACACGTAGTGCTTCGGATGCCGCCCCTGCGACATCTTCAACGCGCCCAGCGCCACGAAGACGAGCGGCCAGAACGGCTGCACGAGGTGGCTGTCGAAGATGTGCAGGTTGTCGAGCAGCGCGAACAGGCCGACGACGATGATGAACGCGCCGAAGACCATCCGGCTGCGCTGGCGGTTCAGCGGATCGCGGCTCACCAGTTGGGCTCCTCGGCGGCGTCGCGCCGCCACAGCGAGCGCGCGACCATGCCCACGCCCGCGGCGATCAGCAGCACGGGCCAGGTGTCGGCGAAGGTCCAGCCGCCGATGTGCTCGATGACCACGACCAGGTAGGCCGCGACCGCGAGGCGCATCGCCGCGCCGGCCAGGCCGGCCAGTCCGGGCTCGTGGAACAGGCGCACGAGGCCCGACAGCGCGACCAGCGCCGGGGCGACCAGCCACACGTCGACGTTGTCGATCAGGCCCTCGTTGCGCAGCAGGTAGCCGACGCCCAGCAGGATCAGCGCGGCGCCCCAGACCAGGCGGCGGACCGGGCGGGCACCGCGCAGGCGCAGCACGTGGACGTACGGGTGAGGGCGGGAATAGCGGAACATGCGGCGAGTCCTGGAGCAGTGTCTTGACGGAACGAAGGATCGCAGACGGCGGCCGCCGCGGCACGCCGCAATCGACCAACGCCCCCGAAACGCCGACGAAATGCGGCTCGATCGCGCGAACGGCCCCCTCGCCGCCGCCGTCGTCCGTCGCAAGACGCCGCCGCGCGTCGACGCGCGGATCCGCAGCGCGGGCACGTTCGATGCCGTGATCGACGTCGACGCGGTCATGCGCGACCCGGCGCACCCGGCACGCCTGCTCGCGCGCCTGGCGGCCCAGACCCGCTGGATCCGACCGACGCCGGATATGCCGCCGTGGCCGACGTGATGCCGATCGACTTCTACGCCTTGAAGGAGTGGGCATCCCGATTGCTGGCCATGCGCCAGGACTTCACGAAGCGGGCGCCCCGCGTCCGCACCTGCATTCGAAGAACGACATGCCAGCCCTTCACGAAAAGAACGACGACCTCGCCGCGCAATTCGCCCCCGTTGCGCCCGCCCAGAAGATCAGGAGCGTGCTGGTGGTCGACGACAACGCCGACGCCGCCGACACGCTGGGCGCGTTGCTCAGGGCCTGGGGCTACGAGGTGATCGTCGCCCACGACGGCCCCGCGGCGCTCGCGGCGCTGCAGGACGCCACCCCCGACATCGCGCTGCTCGACATCGGCATGCCCGCGATGGACGGCTACGAGCTCGCCGCGCACCTGCGCTTCCAGCCGGGGTGCGAGGAACTGCCGATCGTCGCGATCACGGGTTCCGGCGGCCCCGAGGACGTGCGCCGTTCGCGCGCCAGGGGCTTCTCGGCGCACCTGGTCAAGCCGGTGTCGGCGGCCAGCCTGAAGACGCTGCTCAAGTAGCACGCCTGCGGCACGCACCGCCTCAGGGTTCCTACTTGCGAACGGACGCGGAGCGGTCGCGCAAACGCGGCTACGCTACGCATCCTGTCCGCCAGCAAGGAAACCTCGCGATGTCCGTTCGCCATTCCCTCTCGAGCTCGATCGCGGCCGCCGCGTCGCTCGTCCTGTTGTCGTCCGCCGCCGGGGCCGCCCCGGCGAAGGACGTGCCGCTGAAGATAGCCTTCACGCTCACGCCGGCGCAGATCGACGCGAGCTGCCAGTCCGAGATCGAGGCCGCCGGCAAGCGCGTCGACGCGATGCTGCACGCCCGTTCCGCGCGCACCTTCAAGAGCGTGGCCGAGCCGCTCGAGAACATCATCTCCGACCTCGGCGACAACCTCGCCGCGCAGACTTTCCTGTTCAACGTGGCGCCCGACAAGGCGGTGCGCGACGCCTCCGAGCGCTGCAACACCGCCGTCGCCGGCTACCAGGCCGAACTGTTCGCGCGCCCGGACCTCTACGCCGCGCTCGCCGCCGCCGCGAAGAGCCACACGGCGCGCGGGCCGGTGCAGGCCAAGCTGCTGGACGTGCACCTGATCAACGCGAAGCGCTCGGGCGCCGGCCTGCCGTCCGCGCAGCGCCGGCGCTTCGTCGAGATCGCCAAACAGATCGCCGATCTCGAGAACGCGTTCGCGTCCAACCTGGCCAGCGACGCCAGCGCCATCACGATCACCCAGGCACAGGCCGCCGGCCTCAAGCCCGACCTGCTGGCGAGCCTGAAGTCGAATCCGGACGGCACGCTCGTCGTGCCCGTCGACGAGAGCACCGCCACGCCGTTCCTCGCCAATGCGACGTCGGCC
>CAIMXF010000010.1 GCA_903845345.1 uncultured beta proteobacterium | reverse complement strand
GCAACCCCGGCGCGCGCGCGCGCAACGCGCGCGCGGCCGCATGCAGCGCGGCGCGCGCACGCTCGCGTCCGGGCGGGTGACTGTCGTGCAGGTCGGCCGGGCCGCGCTGCAGGCGTGCCGCGCGGGCGGCGTCGTCCACCGGCCACCAGGCGCGACGTCCCCCGGGGCGCTCGACCGGCCCCGAGGGCAACGCGACCAGCGCGGGCAGCTTCAGCGAGCGCACGATGGGGGCGAGCTGGCCGGGCGTCATGTCCAGGCCGTGCAGCAGCAGCACCGCGGCGCACGCGGGAACCACGGGCTCGACCCATACGGTCAGGGGGTATGGTTCGTCCGACGGCGGCGCCGAGGAGGTGTCGTTCTCGTTCACAGCGTGAATTGTGTGCGCATTGTCGGATCGGATTCGGCGCCGGTGTTCGCTAAAGTGGCGGGATGTCCAGTCCCCAGTTCCCTCGCCTGCTGCAGGAGGCGCGCCGCATCGCCAAGGATGTCGCCGCCCCTGCCGCCGAAGCCGTCGACCGCGACGCGCGCGTCCCTCACGAGGCCGTCGCCGCGCTGCGCGAGGGCCGGCTGCTGTCGGCCGCGGTGCCGGCGGCGTTCGGCGGCGCGGGCCTGTCGCTGCTCGAGCTGGGCAAGCTGTGCCACGCGCTGGCCCAGGGTTGCGCGTCCAGCGCCATGGTGCTGGCGATGCACACAATCCAGGTCGGCTGCGTGGCGCGCCACGCGGGCGGCAGCGCGTTCTTCGCGGACGTGCTGCGCACGCTGGTCGCCGAGCAGGCCTTGCTGGCCTCGATGACCTCCGAGGCCGGCACCTTCGGCGACACGCGCCGCAGCATCTGCGCCATCGAGCCCGGGGACGCCGACGGCTTCAAGCTCGGAAAGGACGCCACCACCGGCTCGTACAACGCGCAGGCCGACGCGATCCTCGTCACCGCGCGGCGCGATGCCGCCGCCGCGCCCGGCGACCAGGTGCTCGCCTACGTCAAGCGCGGCGACGCCACGCTCGCGCAGGTCGGCAGCTGGGACACCCTCGGCATGCGCGGCACCTGCAGCCCCGGCTTCCGGCTCGACGCCGCCGCGCCGCGCGCGCAGATCCTGCCCGCCGCGTTCGCCGACATCTCCGCGCAGACCATGGTGCCGTACTCGCACGTGCTGTGGGCCGCGCTGTGGGCCGGCATCGCCGCCGACGCGCACGCACGCGCCGCGAGCTTCGTCCGCGGCCAGGCGCGCAAGAGCCCCGGCACGACGCCGCCCACCGCGCTGCGGCTGGCCGAGCTCAGCGTCAGGCTGCAGGCGATGAAGCACCATTGGCAGCAGGTCGCGCACGAGTTCGATGCGCTGTCCGACATCGAGCAGCTGGGCCGCATCGGCTGGTCGCTGAAGTTCAACGCGCTCAAGACCGACGCGGCCGAGCGCGCGCCCGAGATCGTGCACGGCGCGTTGCAGATCGTGGGCATCCTCGGCTACAGGAACGACACCCCGTTCAGCCTCGGTCGCCACTACCGCGATGCGTTGTCGGCCGCGCTGATGGTCTCCAACGACCGCATCGCCGCGCAGAGCGCGAACCTGCTGCTCGTGTTCAAGGACGACCAGGAATGACCGAGCTTCCGACGGATCCGCTCGATCCCATTGCCTTGCGCGAGGGGCTCGTCGCGCACGGCTTCATCATCCCGACCGGCGTGAAGGGGGGCGATGGCCGCACCGCCAAGTTCGAGGACATCCTCGACCGCTTCGACGCGCTCGTGATGCGCAACGCCAGGGACGACGGCGCCGAGCCCCTGCACTTCCCGCCGATCGTCGCGCGCACGCTGATCGAGCGCATGGGCTACCTCGGCAACTTCCCGCAGCTGATCGGCAGCATCCACAGCTTCTTCGGCGACGACGCCGCCGCGCGCGAACTCGCCGCGCTGGCCGACGCCGGCGAGCGCTGGGAACACATGCTGGATCCGGCCGAGACGATGCTGCTGCCGGCCGCGTGCTATCCCGTCTATCCGGTCTTCAGCGGCCTGCTGCCCGAGGGCGGCCGGCTGGTCACCGTGCGCAACTGGTGCTTCCGCCACGAGCCCTCCGACGAGCCGACGCGGCTGCAGTCGTTCCGCATGCGCGAGTTCATCCGCGCCGGCGCGCCCGAGGCCGTGCACGAGTGGCGCGACACCTGGCTGCAGCGCGGCCTCGCGCTGCTGCAGGGGCTGGGCCTGCCGGCCCACAGCGACGTCGCCAGCGACCCGTTCTTCGGCCGCAGCGGCCGCATGATGGCCGCGAGCCAGCGCGACCAGCGGCTGAAGTTCGAGATCGTCGTGCCGGTGATCTCGGCCGACAGGCCCACGGCCGTCTGCTCGTTCAACTGGCACCAGGAACACTTCACCGGCACCTTCGGCATCCGACGCAGCGACGGCGCGACCGCACACACCGCGTGCCTGGGCTTCGGCCTCGAGCGCGTGACGCTGGCCCTGATCAGGACGCACGGCTTCGACCTGGCCCGCTGGCCGGACGACGTTCGCGCGCAGCTGTGGCCATGACCGGTCGCAAGAGCAAGGCCACCGTCGTCGCGCCCGTCGAGGCGCCGCCGGCGCGCATCGATCTGTCGGGCAGCGGCGTGCGTCGCGCGCGCGCGCTGCCCGGCCCCGTCGCGGGCGCGTACGTGCCGCACGCGCTGCATGGCGCCGATGCGCACTGGCTCGAGAAGAACTGCTACATCGACCTGTGGATCGAGGTGCTGTCGTCGCTGGGGCTCGATCCGCATGCGCTGTGGCCGTGCACCGTCGCGCTCGACTTCGAAGGCGACCAGTGGACGTTCTTCAAGCCGCCGCACGACGAGCTGCGCGCGCTGTACGGCGTCGACGTGCAGGAGCTCACCGTGTGGCGACCGCTGGCCGAGCACGTGATCGAGCACCTGGGCGCGGGGCGTCCGCTGAGCATCGAGGCCGACGCGTTCTGGCTGCCCGACACCGCCGGCACCGACTACCGCGGCAAGCATTCGAAGACGACCATCGTCATCAACGAGGTCGACCTCGACGCGCGCCGCATCGCGTATTTCCACAACGCCGGCTACTTCGAGGCGCACGGCGAGGACGTCACGCACCTGCTCGATCTGGAGGAGGACACGTCCGACCTCGAGGCGATCGCCGACTGGCGCGGCGCGCGCGTGGCCGAAGTCGGCGCCGCCGCGGTGGCGCTCGAGGCGGGCCGGCTGCCGCTCTACGCCGAGTTCATCCGCGTGCACCGCCGCGTCGCGCGCTCCACCGAGGAACTGCAGATGCTGGCGCTGCACCACCTGGGCAAGCACCTGGCGTTCCGGCCCGAGAGCAATCCGGTGCGCCGCTTCGCCGCCCGCCTGGCCGACGACCTGCCGCTGTTGCGCGATTACGGCATGGGGTATTACCACCAGTGGGCGTTCGGCACGGTGCGCCAGCTCGGCGCCGCGTTCGAGCTCGCCGCCCGCGGCCTCGCGTGGCAAGGCGCCCCCGCGGGTTCGCCGCTGCACGACGCGGCGCGCGCTTTCGACCAGGTCGCGCGCGATGCGAAGACGCTGATCCTGAAGCTGGCGCGTGCGGTGTCGTCGACCAGGCCGGCCGATCTTTCGCCGCTGCTCGAGGGCATGGCGCAGTCATGGGACGACGGGATGGCCGCGCTGGACAAGGCGTGCCAGCGCTGCGGCCGGTGAGCATGCGGCGCGTGCTCCTCGCCGCGCTGGCGGCCACGACGTCCGTTGGCGGCCGCAGCCGAGTCAGGCGCAGGCAGCGGCGGCGAGGTCACGCTCGATCTGGTCGAACGGGGCCTGACACGACGACGACGCGGATCGTCCCGGTCTGCCCGGCGCGAACCTGGGCGCCGTCGGGGCCGTGACGCTCAGTCGTCCGGGTAGAGCGTTTCCCAGGGCACCCGCACCATCACGTCCGCATCGGCCACCAGCGCGACGATCGCGTTGGCCTTGTCGGTGGTCTCGCGGCGCAGCGGCTTCATCATCGGCTGGCCCGCGGTATTGGTGAGGCAGGCGACGACGGGCGTGTTCACGCTCTGGCCGCGCTGCACGACGATGGCGATCTCGCCCGAGGCCAGGCGCACGAAGCAGCCCGGCGGATAGATGCCGAACTCCTTGATCAGCGCGGCGGCCAGCGGATGGCCCGCGCTGCCGGTGAAGATCTCGCGCGCGGCCACGTTGGGCGTCAGCGCAAGGCGCGACGAGCGCGCGCTGATCTTGGCGGTGAACACGTCGACGTAGTGCAGCGCCTGCGCCAGCTCGGCGACGTCGGTGAGCCGCTTCGGATAGCCGGTGCCGTCGGTCAGCTCGTGGTGCTGTTCGACGGCGTCGAGCCACAGTGGGTCGGTGACGCCGGCGGCGGCCAGCATCTCGGCGCTCCTGATCGGATGCTCGTTGATCGCGGCGCGCTGCTCCGGCGTGGGCGGCGTGGCCTGGACGGCGAGCCGTCCCTGCAGCTCGATCATCGACAGGTTCATCGACATCGCCGCGCCCACCAGCATGCGGCGCTGGTTGTCGTCCCAGCCCATGCGCTTGCCGGTGAGGCAGCACACCGCGGCGCAGTGCAGCGAGTGCGACACGCCGTAGGACTGCAGCCGCGTCTGGTCGTGGCGCAGGATCTGGAACAGCACCTTGTCGGGATAGCGGTCGGCCAGGGCGATCAGCACCTCGACCACCTCGTCGAGGGCCTTGCGCAGTTCGGCCGGCGACGTCGTCAGCAGCGTGTTGAGGCGTCCGCTCGACAGCCGCCAGCGGCCGAAGAAGCCCTCCCTGGGCCTGGCGGCGGCGGTGCTCGCGGCGAGCGCGGCGCGCATCTCGGCCGCGTCGACGAACATGCCGCGCGCGAGCAGCGTGTTGAGCATGGCCGCGTCGGCGACCTTGTGCCCGCGTGCCAGCAGCAGCTTGCCGTTGCCGTCGCGAATGCCCCAGGCCAGCGGGAAACCCGGCTTGATCTGGTTCGCGACTTCCTGGAGCGGCAGCAATTGCATTGCAAGACACCTCGATCCTGTTGTGGGGATCTCTCCCGCCGAAGTGCAGGGCGTTCCCGCATATTCGGGTCTTCGGATCTTCGCCCACGCACTTCAGCGCCGGGATGTCGGCGAACCGCCGACGTGCTTACTAAATCACGATGACCGGCGCTGTCAGGAAATCTTGATGCGCCGTCCGCACTCTTTCGCTCCGCCTGAGCATTCCTCACGAAACGGAAACGAATAAATCGAAACAGGGTGCGGTCGCTCAGCCGGCGATGTTGCGCATGTGGTCGGCCGTGTTCGCGAACGACGCCATCAGGCGCGACTGCATGTCCGCCGTGAAGCCGCCGGCCGCGCCGATCTCGGCCATCGCCAGGCCCATGCAGGCGAGCCACTGGTCGCGCACGTCGACGCCGATCGGGTAGGGCAGGTGGCGCGCGCGCAGGCGCGGGTGGCCGAAGCGTTCGACGTAGAGGTCGGGGCCGCCGAGCCAGCCGGTGAGGAACCAGGCGAACTTGTCGCGCGAGCCGTCGAGCGTGGCCGGATGCAGCGCGCGCAGCCCGGCGAACTCGGGCTCGAGATCCATCAGGTCGTAGAAGCGGTCGACGAGCGCGCGCACGCCGACGACGCCGCCCAGTTGCTCGAACGGCGTCGGCGGCTTCGGATCGGGAGAATCGGTCATGCGCGCATTGTCGAGCGTGGGGCGCGCACGCGCCGGCGTACGGACGCTACGCGCGCAGGCGCGTCGCAGCGGCGATGACCGCCTGCGCCGCGGCCGAGCCGGGCAGGCAATCGAGCAGCAGCTGGCGCTTCTTGACGGCCTCGCGCACCGACGGATCGATCGGCACCTCGCCGACGAACTCGAGCTTGACCGGCACTTCGAGCCCCGGGCTGACGAAGCGGTCGACCACCTGCTGCAGCTGCCCGCGGATGATGCGGCCCTCGCCGGGCTTGCTCACCTGGTTGACCAGCACGCGGATGTCGCGCCGGCCCTGCGTGGTGGCCAGCACCTTGATGGTGGCGTAGGCGTCGGTCAGCGAGGTGGGCTCGGGCGTGGCCACGATCAGCACCTCGTCGGCCAGCGACACCGTGTAGAGCACGACGTCGGAGATGCCGGCACCCGTGTCGAGCAGGATGCGGTCGAAGCGCGGCACCACCTTGTCCACCACCGCGACGAGCTGCTCGCGCACCTCGGGCGTCAGGCGCGAATATTCGACCATGCCGGAGCCGGCCAGCAGCACCGAGAAGCCGTACGGCGTCTCGAGGATCGCCTGTTCGAGCGTGTGCTTGCCGGTGAAGACGTCGTGCAGCGTGATCTTGGGAAACAGGTTGAGCACGACGTCCAGGTTCGCCAGACCCAGGTCGGCGTCGAGCACCAGCACCTTCTCGCCCTGGCGCGCGAGCGCGCTGGCGAGGTTGGCCGACAGGAAGGTCTTGCCCACACCCCCCTTGCCGCTGGTGATGGCGGTGATGCGTGCGCGTCGTCCGGCGGTGGCCGTCGGGCTGGTCATTGGAAACGCTCCGTGCTGCGCACTGCGCTGTATTCGCCCCTCGGGCGGCCGTGCGGGCTCATGAGAGATCTTCCCCAAAGATGGACGACGCGAACAACAGCCCCTTTTCCTCGGCGGAGACGACGGACACGGGCGTCGGCTCGAGGCAGGTGCGGTTGCGGCCTTCGGATTTGGCGCGGTAGAGCTGGAGGTCGGCACGTTCCATCCAGACGGCCGGCGTCGAACGCACCCACTGCGGCGCGTAGGCGCCGCCGATGCTGATCGTGCAGCCGAGCTGCTGGCCGCTCACCAGCGGGATCGCCTGGCTCTCGACGCGGGCGCGGATGCGCTCGGCCACCGCCGAGCCGAAGGCGGGCGGGCAGTTGGGCAGGATGATCGCGAACTCCTCGCCGCCGATGCGCGCCACCAGGTCCATCGGGCGGACGGTGGCATTGAGCGCGTCGGCGACGGCCTTGATGACCAGGTCGCCGGCGACATGGCCGTGGTGGTCGTTGATGCGCTTGAAGTGGTCGATGTCCAGCATCAGCAGCAGCGCCGGCTCGCCGGAGCGCGCGACGCGG
>CAIMXF010000009.1 GCA_903845345.1 uncultured beta proteobacterium | reverse complement strand
TCTTGCCGGTGCCGGGCTCGCCCTTGACCAGCAGCGGGCGGCGCAACGTCATCGACGCGTTGACCGCGAGCATCAGGTCAGGCGTGGCGACGTAGTTGTCTGAACCTTCGAACTTCATGGCGGGTCGCGTGGGTGGGGATGCGTTGAACGGGGCCGGGCGAAGAAATCTCCGGCTCGCGGCGGCAGGGGCGGGTTTTGCCTGACGGAGTGGGTCGTTCCAGTATAAAGGGACGTTCCTATAATCGTTCGGATCAGGCCGGCACGGACCCCTGCCACTGGAAGTACCGCCGCTGCGGATCAACAAAGACGAGACGATGACAAGAACCCTGACGTTGCTGCTCGCCCTCGCGGGTTTCTTCTCCACCGCCCAGGCGCAAGACGCGCAAGCCGCCCAACGCGGGTCGACCAAGGTTCAGATGTGCATCGGCTGCCACGGCATCGTCGGCTACCAGGCCGACTTTCCGCAGGTCTACAAGGTGCCCAAGATCGCGGGCCAGGACGCCCGGTACATCGTCTCCGCGCTCACCGCCTATCGCAGCGGCGATCGCAAGTTCCCCACGATGCGCAGCATCGCCGCGTCGCTGTCCGACCAGGACATCGCCGACATCGCCGCCTACTACTCGACGCTCGGCAAGCCCGACGGCCCGGTGCCCGCGGCGCTCGAGACGCCCGTTCCCGACAAGATCCGCAACGCGGTCACCACCTGCGTGGCATGCCACGGCGTGAACTTCTCGACGCCCACCGACGGCACCATCCCGCGCCTGGCCGGCCAGTATCCCGACTACCTGGCCGCGGCGCTGAAGTCGTACAAGGTCGAGAACAATCCGCACTACGGCCGGGCAAATGCGGTGATGGGCGCGATGGCCAAGCCGCTGAACGACGAGACCATCGGCGAGATCGCCGGGTATCTCGCGTCGCTGCCGGGCGAGTTGCGTACGGTGCCGCAGCCCAAGTTCAAGTAGGCCGCGCAAGCGCACTTCCGGGGCCACCGCGCACCGGAAATACGTCACGACAAGACCGCCCGGCGGCGGTTTTGTTTTTTGCAGTTACTGCTGGACAACACTTCAGTCGTTGCGTGGCTGGCCGAAAACAGGACAGCGCCGGCTTCCCGTCGGCTCCCGCCCCCGCCCGCACGCCCCATGCTCAAGAAGATCCGCGTCGACCAAGTCCGCCTGGGCATGCACCTGCATGCGCTGGAAGGTGCGTGGATGGATCATCCGTTCTGGAAGACGCGTTTCATCATCCGCGAAGCCGAACAGCTCAGGAAACTGCAGGAAAGCGTGATCGCCGAGGTCTGGATCGACCCCGAGAAGGGCCTGGACGTGGCCGACGAGGCGCCGGCCGTGCTGCCGACGCCCCTGCGCGCGCCCGCGCCCGCGGTGGCCGCTCGGACCCTGCCCGCGATGGCCACCGCCACCGCCACGACGTCGCTGCCGGCCCGGCCGGCGTTGCGCCCCGCGCCGTCGTCCACGCCCATCCCCGCGCCGTCCAAGAGTTTCGCCGAAGAGATGCGCACCGCGACGGCGGTCTGCGAAAAGGGCAAGGCGCAGGTCAAGAAAATGTTCAACGAGGCCCGCCTGGGTCGTGCGATCGACGCCGAGTCCTTCATGCCGCTGGTGCAGGAGATCTCCGACTCGGTGATCCGCAACCCCGGCGCGATCGTCAGCCTCGCGCGGCTGAAGACCCAGGACGACTATTCCTACATGCACTCGGTGGCCGTTTGCGCGCTGATGGTCGCGCTGGGCCGCGAGCTCGGCTACGACGAGGAACAGTGCCGCACCGCGGGCACCGCCGGCCTGCTGCACGACGTGGGCAAGGCGCTGATGCCGCTGGACATCCTCAACAAGCCCGGCGCGCTGACCGACGCCGAATTCGACGTGATGCGCAGCCACCCGGTGCGCGGCTTCGAGCTGCTGCAGGAGGCGCGCGGCGCCGAGCAGACGACGATGGACGTCTGCCTGCACCACCACGAGCGCTTCGACGGCGGCGGCTATCCGCACAAGCTGCCCAACGACAAGCTCGACCAACTGGTGCGCATGGGCTCGATCTGCGACGTCTACGACGCCATCACCTCGAACCGCCCGTACAAGCTGGGCTGGGATCCGGCCGACTCGATCGGCAAGATGGCGAGCTGGAAGGGCCAGTTCGACCCGGTCATCTTCGCGACCTTCGTCAAGAGCGTGGGCATCTACCCGACCGGCTCGCTGGTGCGGCTGCACTCCGACCGCCTGGCGGTCGTGATCGAGCAGAACCCGGCCATGCTGACGGCGCCGGTGGTGCGCGTCTTCTACTCGCTGAAGTCGCAGATGCCGGTGTCGCTGCAGCGCCTCGACCTGTCGGGCGGCACCAGCGACCGCATCGTCGGCCGCGAGTCGCCGGAGAAGTGGAAGTTCACCTTCCTCGACGAGCTCTGGGCCGGGGACGCCGCCAAGCGCTGACCGACAAGAACAAAGGGCCTGGCGTCGCCGCCAGGCCCTTTTTCATCGCGCGGATCGACTCGCTCAGTGCGCCGGCTTCGGCGCCATTTGCTCGTCGACCATGCGGGCCTCGTCGTCGGCGGCCTCGTCCTCGGACAGTTCCTGCTCGTGGTTCGATCCGATGAGCAGGTAGAACGCCGGCACGACGAAGAGCGTGAACAGCGTGCCGATGGACATGCCGGTGAAGATCACCAGGCCCATCGCCTGGCGGCCCGCGGCGCCGGCGCCGGAGGCGATCACCAGCGGCACGACGCCGAAGACCATCGCGGCGGTGGTCATCAGGATCGGGCGCAGGCGGATGCCGGTGGCCTCGATGATGGCGTCCAGCTTCGACAGGCCCTTCTTCTGCTCGTTGTTGGCCACCTCGACGATCAGGATGCCGTGCTTGGAGATCAGCCCCATCAGCGTCACCAGCCCCACCTGCGTGTAGATGTTGATGGACGTGAAGCCGAGGAAGATGAAGATCACCGCGCCGAACAGCGCCAGCGGCACCGAGACGAGGATGACGACGGGATCGCGGAAGCTCTCGAACTGCGCGGCGAGCGCCAGGAACACGATGATGATGGCGAACGCCAGCGTCACGATGAAGCCGCCCGACTCGTTGGCGAAGATGCGCGACTGGCCCGCGTAGTCGACGTTGTAGCCCGAGGGCGCGATCGCCTTGACGGCATCGGACAGCATCTTCTGCGCGTCCCCCTGCGACAGCCCCGTCACGGCCGAGATGGTCACCGAGTTGAGTTGCTGGAAGCGGTTGATGGCCTCCGGCTGCACCGTGTACTTCAGGCTCGCGACGGTGCTCGCCGGGATCAGTCCCGCCGTGGGCGTCTTGATGTAGAAGTCCAGCACGTTCGACGGATTGAGGCGGTCCACCTGCTTCACCTGCGGGATCACCTTGTACGAGCGGCCCGCGATGGAAAAGTAGTTGACGTAGCCGCCGCCGAGCGCGGCCCCGAGCGCCTGGCCGACGTCCTGCTGCGTCATGCCCAGCGCGGCGATCTTGTCGCGATCCACTACCACCGTGGCCTGCGGCGCGTCGAGCTTCAGGTCGTTGTCGACGTAGTACCACTTGCCGGGCGCCTCGGCCTGCACCTTGGCGATGACCTGCTGAGCGACGGTGTTGAGGTTCTCGAAGGGCTCGGTGGTCGTGATGACGAACTGCACCGGCAGCCCGGAGGTGCCGGGCAGCGGCGGGAACTGGAACGCGGCGACGCGCGCGCCGGCGATCTTGTTCCACTTCGCCTGCAACTCCAGCTGGATCTCGTGCGCGTTCTTCGTGCGATCGCCCCAGTCCTTCAGCAGCACGCCGCCGATGCCCTGGTTGACCGTCGGCACGCCGGTGATCTGGAACATCTGCTTGTATTCGGGCATGGCGTGCGCGATGTTGAACACCTGCTGCGCGTACGTCTGCATCTGGTCGGAGGTCGCCGTCGGCGAACCCACCACCTGCGACAGCACCACGCCCTGGTCTTCCTCGGGCGCCAGTTCCCTCTGCGACATCATGAACATCGCCACCAGCAGCGCCGCCAGGATGCAGCCCAGCACGATCAGCACCGGGTAGGTCGCCAGCAGGCTTCGCAGCGTGCGCGTGTAGGTGCCGTGCACCTTCTCGAACACGCGGTCGATCGCCTTGGCGAACTTGCCGTTGTCCTGGTCTTCCGAGAAGATCTTGGCGCACATCATCGGCGACAGCGTCAGCGCGACGATGCCCGAGACGAACACCGACGCCGCCAGCGTGAACGCGAACTCGGTGAACAGCGCGCCGGTGAGGCCGCCCTGGAAGCCGATCGGCACGTACACCGCGATGAGCACCACGACCATCGCGATGATGGGGCTGCCGAGCTCGCGCGCCGCGATCAGCGACGCCTGCAGCGGCGTCTTGCCTTCCTCCTTCATGTGGCGGTCGACGTTTTCCACCACGATGATGGCGTCGTCGACCACCAGCCCGATCGCCAGCACGAGCGCGAGCAGCGTGAGCAGGTTGATCGAGTAGCCGAGCATCAGCATGATGAAGAACGCGCCGACCAGCGACAGTGGCATCGCCACGAGCGGCACCAGCACCGCGCGGAACGTGCCCAGGAACAGGTAGATCACCACGGCCACGATCACCAGCGCCTCGACCAGCGTCTTGATCACTTCCTTGATGGAGGTGTTGATGAAGTCGGTGGAGTCGTAGACGATCGCGCCGGTCACGCCGTTTGGCAACTGGTTCTGCAGTTCGGGGAAGGCCTCGCGCACGCGCTTGGCCACGTCGAGGATGTTGGCCTCGGGCGCCACCTTGATGCCGATGAAGACGGAGCGCACGCCACTGAACGCCACGTTGAAGTCGTAGTTCTCGGAGCCCAGCGTCACGGTGGCGACGTCTTCCAGCCGCACGACCGAGTCTCCGCTCTGCTTGACGATCAGCTGCTTGAACTCGTCGAGCGAGTGCAGGTCGGTGCCCGCGGTCAGCGGCACGGTGACCATCTGGCCCTTGGACGCGCCGAGCGCCGCGAGGTAGTTGTTGGTGGTCAGCGCCTGGCTGATGTCGGTCGCCGACAGGCCGTGCGCCGCCATCTTGTCGGCGTCCAGCCACGCGCGCAGCGCGAACTGGCGTGCACCCAGCAGCTCGGCGGTCTGCACGCCGGTGATGGAGTCAAGCTTGGGCTTGACGACGCGCAGCAGGAAGTCGGTGACGTTGTTGGTGGGCAGGTCCTTGCTGTAGAAGCCCATGTACATCGCGTCGATCGTCTGCCCGGTGGCCACCGTCAGAACCGGCGCCTGCGCCTGCGCGGGCAACTGGTTCTTGACGGAGTTCACCTGCGTGTTGATCTCGGTCAGCGCGCGGTTGGCGTCGTAGTTCAGGCGCAGCGTCGCGGTGATCGTCGACACGCCGCTGGAGCTGGACGACGACAGGTAGTCGATGCCCTGGGCCTGCGCGATCGCGCTTTCCAGCGGTTGCGTGATGAAGCCCGCCACCGTCGCGGCATCGGCGCCGTAGTAGGTGGTCGAGATCGTGACGACCGAGTTCTGCGTCTTCGGATACTGGTTGACCGGCAGGCTGAACAGCGAACGCAGTCCCAGCACCACGATCAGCAGGCTGATCACGCCGGCCAGCACGGGCCGGCGTATGAAGAGGTCGGTGAACTTCATGGAATGCGCCTCAATGTTCCTGCGGGGTGGGGTTGGGCGAGTCGGCCGGCACGATCGTGTTGTCGATCACGATGGGCGTGCCGTTCTTGAGCTTCACCTGGCCGCTGGTGACGACCTGCTGGCCTTCCTTCAGCCCGGCGAGGATGGCGACCTGGTCGCCGCGCGTCTCGCCGGCGGTGACGAAGGCCTGCTGCACGACCAGGCCCGCGCCGGACGCCGCATTGGCCGGCACCGAGGCGCCGCCGCTGGCGGCGGTCGCGCGGGCGGCGGCGGCGGCCTGGTCGGCGGTCATCACGAGGAAGACGGTCGAGCCGTACGGGTTGTAGGTGATCGCGGTCTGCGGCAGCGTCAGGTAGTGCTTCTTGTCGCCGACCTCGACGCTCGCGTTGGCGAACATCCCCGGCAGCAACTGGTGCTTCGGGTTGGCCAGCGTCGCCTCGACGACGATGTTGCGCGTCGTCGTGTCCACCTTCGGGCTGATCGCGGTGATCTTGCCGGGGAAGGTGACGCCCGCGAAGCCGTCGGTGGTGACGTTGACGAGCTGGCCCACCTGCAGCGCGCCGATCGACTTCTGCGGCAGGTTGAAGTCGACGTAGATCGGATCGATCGTCTGCAGCGTCACGATCTTGTCGCCCGGGTTGAGGTACTGGCCCGGGTTAACCGTGGTGATGCCCAGCTTGCCGGAGAACGGCGCGCGGATCGTCTTCTTGTCGATGATGGCCTTCTGCTGGTCGGCCAGCGCGCGCTTGCTCTTGAGGTCGGCCGCGTCGGAATCGACCTGCGCCTGCGCGATCGCCTGCGCGTCGAACTGGGCCTTGTCGCGCTTGAGCACGGTGGCCGACAGCTCGGCGGCGGCTTCCAGTGCGGCGAGCTGCGCCTTGTCGGCGTCGGCGTTCAGCTCGACGAGCACGTCGCCCTGGCGGACGTCCTGGCCCGACTTGAAATGGATCTCGCGCACCAGGCCCGCGATCTCGGTGGTGACGTCCACGCCGCGCACCGGCGCGACGCTGCCGACGGCCGCCAGCGTGGGCTGCCAGTCGGTCGAGCCGACCTTGGTGGCCGTGACCGTCTGCGGCGCGGGCTTGGGCTGCGAGGCGATCAGCTTCTGGATGTGGAGGATGAATCCTCCCACCAGGAGCGCCACCAGCACCAGGACTCCGCCAATCATGATGAGCATCCGCTTCGTCATGTTCTCACTCCAGATTTCGTGTTCGAGGTTCGTCGCGTTCGCCGGAACCGGCGGACGCAGGATGTTGTCTTGATCAGTGCGTCGCCGCCGGCGCGCTCGCTGCCGAGGCCAGCGCCGCGGGCGAGTTCCACCAGCCGCCGCCGAGCGCCTGGAACAGCGCCGCGGTGTCGGTGAAGCGCGCCGCGCGGGCCTGCACCAGCGCCACGCGCGTGCTCAGGTACGTGCGCTGCGCGTCGAGCGAGGCCAGGTAGCTCACGGCGCCGAGCTGGTACTGCCGATCGACGAGGTCCAGCGCCTCCTTGGCGAGGCGTTCGGCGTCGGCGCTGGCGGTCACCGCGTCGGCGTCGGTGTCGATGGCGCGCAGCGTGTTGGCCACGTTGAGGAAGGCGTTGAGCACGGTGGACCGGTACTGCGCCTGCGCGGCGTCGTACGCGGCCACGGCGGCCCGCTTCTTCGCCTGCAACGCGCCGCCGTTGAAGAGGGGCTGCACCAGGCCGCCGACCAGCGACCAGCCGGTCGTGCCGGTGTCGAACAGGCGGCCGATCTTCAGGCTTTCCCGGTCGACGTTGGCGCTGAGCGTGATCTGCGGATACAGCGCCGCCGTGGCCACGCCGATCTGGGCGCTCGCCTCGTGCAGCTGCGCCTCGCTCGCGCGCACGTCCGGGCGCTGGCGCACGAGGGCGGACGGCAGGCTGACCGGCAGCTCGCGCGGCAGCGCCAGCGAATCGATGTCGAACGTCGGCAGGCCCGCGTCGCCGGGCAGGCGTCCGGCCAGCACGGCGAGCTGGTGGCGCGTCTGCGCCAGCGCCTTCTCGAGCGGCGGGATCTGGGCCTGGTCCTGGGCGATCAGCGTCTGCTGCTGCAGCAGGGCGCCACGGGCGAGGGCGCCCAACTGCACCTGCCTGGAGATGACGCCGAGCGACTTCGTCTCGTTGTCGATGACGTCGTGCGTGACCTTGAGCTGCGCGCGCAGCGAGGCCTCCTGGATCGCCGTGGCGACCACGCTGGACGTCAGGCTCAGCCAGGTCGCCTCGACCTGGAAGCGCTGGTAGTCGATCGCCGCGCGCACGCCTTCGAGCTCGCGCCGGTTTCCGCCGACGATGTCCAGCGTGTACGACAGGTCGAGCCCGGCGGTGAACAGGTTGCCGGTGGCGCCGGCCGGGATGGGCGGTTGGGCGATCGCGTACTTCTCGCGCGCGCCCTGCAACTGGGCGCTGACCGACGGGAACTCCTTCGAGCCGTAGTCGGCGCGGTAGTTCTCCTCTGCCTGGCGCAGCGCGGCCTGCGCGGCGGTCACCGTCGGGCTGTTGGCGAGCGCCGACTGCACCAGCGCGTTGAGCGCCGGCGACTGGAACGCCTCCCACCAGGTGGCGGAGATGTCCTGACCGTCGACCAGGCGCTGCGGCACGTAGGCCGGGCTCGGATTGCTGGCCGCCATCGCCGGCAGCGGCGCCGGCGTGTACGGATGGCTCGCGTCGGCGACCTTGGGCGCCTCCGGCGCGTGGAAGTCGGGGCCGACGGCGCATGCCGACAGGGCCAGGCCGACGGCGATGCTCAAGGCGGTGGTGCGCCAGGGCGGACGTCGGAGGATGTTGTTGATCATTCCTGCTCCTCGGGATTTCAGGCGCGTCGCGGCCTCACGGCGCGACGGTCAGCGGGGGATGGTAGTCGGGTTTTCCCGTGCGCCAACTATTCCCCTAAGAAATTACTGCCTACGCAATGATTGCCTGCACACGCTTAAAAAATGTGGACACACGCGGACGGCCGACGAAATGTCATCAATCGATGACGTTAACACGGGCTTAAAGCCTGGTGAAGGCCAGACGGGGCCGGTGCACGGAATCGGACGCCGATCGACCGGTCGGAGCCGTGCGAGCAAGGTCCGGACTAGCCCGTGAGGATGCCGCAGCCTGTCTTACCGGCTTCTTGCTGCACCGCGTCAGCGCATCCCGCGAACAGGGGATCGTCCGCGCGTGCGATCAGTCCTGCGTCGCCTTGCGCCGCACGCAGTCCAGGTACTGGTGGCCGTCCGGAGGCAGGCCGCTGCGCTGCGACCGCCAGATCATCTCGCCCAGGCATTCCATCGCCGCATGGTGCGCGTCGTGCAGCGACTGCTCGCGCGCGGCCAGCAGTTCGACGGCCTGGCGGATGCCGCTGGGCTGGTCGATGCTGCACTGCTCGCTGATGGTCAGATGCATCGCCAGGTGCAGGAACGGGTTGGCGCGGCCGTCGTCCACGTCGAACACCGCGGCCAGCGCGGCGTCCACGTCGGCCAGGTCGGCGTGGTACTCGGGATGCTCGGCGATCCACTGCGACGCGAGGATCTGGATCGGCGACATCGGCGCGCCGCTGGCGGCGAGTGCGTGGGTCTCGCAGAAGAAGCGGCGGACGTCGTGCTGGGAAGGCTGGAACATCGGCCGATTGTCGCGCGGGTGGCCGCCTGGCGCGGCGAAAGGTCTAGCTGCGGCCCGCGCGCGCGGCGCGCCCGTGCGGCTCGAGCGGCGCGAAGGTGACGCGCACCTTCAGTCCGATGCCGCCGGGGCCGTCCAGCAGTTCTGCCTTGGCGTCGTGGTGGCCGGCGATGTCGCGCACGATCGACAGGCCCAGGCCGCTGCCGGTGCCGCCCGCGTTGCCGCGCTGGAAGCGCTCGAACGCGCGCTCGCGATCCTCGGCCGGGATGCCGGGGCCGTTGTCCTCGACCTCGAGGAAGGCGCAAGACGGCGTGGCGGCGGAGGTGCCGGTGCGGATCGTCACGCGCGCGCCATGGCCGGCGTAGTTGATCGCGTTGTCCAGCAGGTTGGCCAGCATCTCGCGCAGCAGGAAGCCGTGGCCGTCGACGCGCGCGGTCTCCAGCTCGAAGCCGAGGTCGACGCCGGCGTCCATCGAGCGTGCCACCCATTCCTCGGCGGCCTCGGTGGCGATCTGCTTCAGGTCGAAGCGCTCGATCGCCGAGTTGTGTCGC
>CAIMXF010000008.1 GCA_903845345.1 uncultured beta proteobacterium | reverse complement strand
CGGCCGCCCGCACGGACAAGTCCTCGCCCATCTTCGGCATGCCCATCCTCAACGCCGACCAAGCCAAGAAGGTCTTCGTCGTCAAGCGCGGCGAGGGCAAGGGCTACGCCGGCATCGTCAACGCGCTGTTCTACGGCGACAACTGCAACATGGTCTACGGGGATGCGCAAGCCGTGCTGATCTCGATGATCGAAGCGGTGCGCGGCCTCGGGCTGCCCGCGGCCGCGTGACCCTCAAGCAACCCAGGAGAATCTCATGACCACCAAGATGCACGCCGCTGTCGTCGAACATTTCGGCAAGCCCCTCGTTCTCAAGGAACTGGACATTCCTACGCCGGGCCCGGGCCAGATACTGGTCAAGACAGAGGCCTGCGGCGTGTGCCATACCGACCTGCATGCCGCCAACGGCGACTGGCCGCTGAAGCCCGCCCTGCCCTTCACGCCCGGTCACGAAGGTATCGGCATCGTCACGGCGCTCGGCGCGGGCGTGACCGCGGTCAAGGAAGGCGAGCGCGTCGGCGTGCCCTGGCTCTATTCCGCCTGCGGCCACTGCGAGTTCTGCCTCACCGCACGCGAACCGGTCTGCGCCGAAGCGCAGTTCGGCGGCTACACGAGGAACGGCGGCTTCGCGGAGTACATCGTCGCGGATCCGAACTACGTGGCCCATGTCCCGGCGCACCTGGCGGCCCGGGAAGCCGCGCCGCTCATCTGCGCAGGCATCACGTCGTACAAGGGCCTCAAGGAGACGCAGGCGCGCCCGGGCGAATGGGTCGTCATCTCGGGCATCGGCGGCCTGGGCCACCTGGGCGTCCAGTACGCCAAGGCGATGGGACTGCATGTCTGCGCGGTCGACATCGACGACGGCAAGCTCGAGCACGCGAAGCGGCTCGGGGCCGATGCGGTCGTGAACGCGAAGAGCGCAGACGCGATCGAGGCGGTGAAGAAGGCCACGGGCGGCGGCGCGCACGGCGTGCTGATCACCGCGCCCTCGCTCGCCGCGTTCAAGCAGGGCGTCGGCATGACGCGCAAGTGCGGTACCTGCGTGCTCGTCGGACTGCCACCGGGCGAATTCCCGACGCCGCTGTTCGACGTCGTCGCCAACTGCATCACCATCCGTGGCTCCTTCGTCGGCAACCGGCGCGACATGGCGGAGGCGCTGGCCTTCGCCGCCGAGGGCAAGGTCAAGGCCGACATCGAGCTGCAGCCGCTCTCGGCGATCAACAATGTCTTCTCGCGGCTGGCGCACGGCGACGTGCCATCGCGCGTGGTGCTCGACTTCGCGCCGCATTGAGCGGGTCGCATGATGCCCGCGCTGGACACGGCCACGGCGTTGCTGACTTCGGCGCAGATGGCCGAGGCCGATCGCCTGACGGTGGCCTCGGGGATCGGCGAACTCGCATTGATGGAGAACGCCGGCCGCCCGGTGGCGCGCGAGATCATGCGTCGCTGGAGTCCGCGACCCGTCATCGTCCTGTGCGGGCCGGGCAGCAACGGCGGTGACGGCTTCGTGGTGGCGCGGCGGTTGGCCGAAGCCGACTGGCCGGTGCGCGTCGCGCTGATGATGCCCAGCGGCGGCTTGCCGAGTGCCGCTGCGCATCACGCCTCCCTCTGGCGCGGCGAGGTCGAGCCGCTTGGAGTTGCTGCGCTCGGTGATGCCGAACTGGTCGTCGACGCGATCTTCGGCGCCGGACTGAGTCGGCCGCTGGAAGGCGTCGCGGCGCGGACGCTGCAGGCCGCGGCCGCGGCCGGGCTGACCATCGTCGCCGTCGACATCCCCAGCGGCCTGATGGGCGATACCGGCGACAACGTCGGGGCGGTGGCATCGGCCCTCACCGTGACCTGTTTTCGCAAGAAGCCCGGCCACCTGCTCCAACCCGGCCGCAGCCTGTGCGGGGAGCTCGTGGTCGCCGACATCGGCACGCCGGCCTCCGTGTTCGAGCACGTTCGGCCCGACACGTTCGAGAACGGCCCGGCGCTGTGGGCGCCGGCCCTGCCGACGCTGCAGGCGGCCGGCAACAAGTACACGCGCGGCCATGCGCTGGTGTCCGGCGGCTATCCCGTCACGGGCGCGGCGCGCATGGCCGCGCGCGCCGCCGCGCGCATCGGTGCCGGCCTGACGACGATTGCCGTACCCGAGGTGGCATTGCCCATCTACGCGACCGCGCTGACGAGCATCATGGTGGCGCCGCTCGCTCAGCCGGCGGACTTCGATCTCCTGCTTGGCGACAAGCGCTACTCAGGCCTGCTGATCGGACCCGGCGCCGGCACCGGCGCTGCGACTCGAGAACGCGTGCTGGCCATGCTTCGCACCGGGCGGCCCACCGTGCTGGATGCCGATGCGCTGACCGCGTTCGAAGGCGAACCGCCCCTGCTGTTCGACGCGATCAAGGGACCCTGCGTCCTGACGCCACACGACGGCGAGTTCGCGCGCCTGTTCGACACCCGCGGCGACAAGCTGGCGCGCACACGCGCGGCGGCGCGCACCAGCGGTGCCGTCGTGGTGCTCAAAGGCAGCGACACCGTCATCGCCGCACCCGACGGACGCGCCATCATCAATTCGAACGCCCCGCCGACGCTGGCCACGGCGGGCGCGGGCGACGTGCTGGGCGGCATCGTGCTGGGCCTGCTCGCTCAAGGCATGGACCCCTTCCTGGCCGCCGCCGCAGCGGTCTGGATCCACGGCGCAGCGGCGGCGGCGTTCGGGCCGGGCCTGCTGGCAGAGGACCTTCCCGATTTGGTTCCAGGCGCGCTGGGACTGTGTCATCCGGCTGGATGACGCCCATCCAGGCATGCAGGCCGATCGACGACTCCGTTCCAGACAGACCCATCCATTTTCATAGAGACAGCCATGGCCATGAACACGCCTTCGCAAGCACCCGTCGCTCGACCATCGGCGAGAGCCGCGGCGACCCCAGCGACACTCGAGGGCGCGCCTCCAACCCAATTGAAGGCACTCTTCCTG
>CAIMXF010000007.1 GCA_903845345.1 uncultured beta proteobacterium | reverse complement strand
CTGGCACGCAAGATCGCGGCGGCAGGCATGCCCAAGCCGGTCGAGACGAAGGCGAAAGCCGAACTCAACAAGCTCAAGCAGATGTCGCCGATGTCGGCCGAGGCGACGGTGGTGCGCAACTACCTCGACACGCTGATCGGACTGCCCTGGGCCAAGAAGACCAAGATCAAGCACGACCTGGGCCACGCGTCCGACGTGCTGAACGAGGATCACTACGGCCTCGAGAAGGTCAAGGACCGCATCCTCGAATATCTTGCCGTGCAACAGCGCGTCGACAAGGTGAAGGCGCCGATCCTGTGCCTGGTCGGCCCCCCGGGCGTCGGCAAGACCTCGCTCGGCCAGTCGGTGGCGCGCGCCACCGGGCGCAAGTTCGTCCGAATGGCGCTGGGCGGCGTGCGCGACGAAGCGGAGATCCGCGGCCATCGCCGCACCTATATCGGCTCGATGCCGGGCAAGGTCCTGCAAAACCTGGCCAAGGTCGGCACGCGCAACCCGCTGTTCCTGCTCGACGAGATCGACAAGCTGGGGATGGACTTCCGCGGCGACCCGTCTTCGGCACTGCTGGAAGTGCTCGATCCGGAGCAGAACCATACGTTCAGCGACCACTACATCGAACTCGACTTCGACCTGTCGGACGTGATGTTCGTGGCGACCTCCAATTCGATGAACATCCCGCCGGCACTGCTGGACCGGATGGAAGTGATCCGCCTGGCGGGCTACACCGAGGACGAGAAGCTCAACATCGCCCAGCGCTACCTGCTGCCCAAGCAGGCCGAGAACAACGGCGTCAAGCCCGACGAACTCGAGCTGACCGAAGGCGCGATCCGCGGCATCATCCGTTACTACACGCGTGAAGCCGGCGTTCGTTCGCTCGAGCGCGAGATTTCCAAGGTCTGCCGAAAGGTGGTCAAGGGCGTGCAACTGAAGACGCTGACCGGCAAGGCCGTCATCACCGAGGACAACCTCAACGACTATCTCGGCGTGCGCAAGTACGACTTCGGTCGTGCCGAGAAGAAGAACCAGGTCGGCCAGGTGGTCGGCCTCGCGTGGACGGAAGTCGGCGGCGACCTGCTCACCATCGAGTCCGCCGTGATGCCCGGCAAGGGCAATATCATCCGCACCGGTTCGCTGGGCGACGTCATGAAGGAGTCGGTCGAGGCCGCCCGCACC
This sequence comes from uncultured beta proteobacterium, assembly GCA_903845345.1. Classification (GTDB taxonomy): domain Bacteria; phylum Pseudomonadota; class Gammaproteobacteria; order Burkholderiales; family Burkholderiaceae_C; genus Scleromatobacter. The sequence goes on along the minus strand of CAIMXF010000007.1, from coordinate 741 downwards.
GTGATCCGCAGCCGCGCCGCGCGCCTGGGCATCAAGGACGAACTGTTCGAGAAGCGCGACATCCACATCCACGTGCCCGACGGCGCGACGCCCAAGGACGGCCCCAGCGCGGGCGCGGCGATGGCCACGGCCTTCGTCTCGGCCCTGACGGGCATCCCGGTGCGCGCCAACGTGGCGATGACCGGCGAGATCACGCTGCGCGGCGAGGTCACGGCCATCGGCGGCCTGAAGGAAAAGCTCCTGGCGGCGCACCGCGGCGGCATCACCACGGTGATGATCCCCGAGGACAACGTCAAGGACCTGCAGGACATCCCCGAGAACGTGAAGAGCCAGATCGAGATCATCCCGGTGCGCTGGGTCGACAAGGTGCTGGAAGTGGCGCTGGAGTCGATGCCGCAGCCGCTTCCCGAGGACGAAGTTCCGAAGGGCGAGGTGGCGGCGCCCGTCGTCGATGCCCCCGTCGCGAAAGCGGACGTCTCGGATTCGATGAAGCACTGATCTCGGGTTAGAATGCCCGCCCGGAACGTCGCAAGGCGATCCGGGCCGCAGTTCCGGCTGTCGAGCAAGTCAGACTGAAAAGGTCAGGCTTGCAAAGGCGGATCGAACCGGTATAAACTGCTAGCTTCAGCAGGAAGACGAAAACTTCTAACGCAAACCTTTATCGAGGTTGGAGTCCGAAAGTTGGACCATGCGGGAATAGCTCCGTTGGTAGAGCGCATCCTTGCCAAGGTTGAGGTCGCG
>CAIMXF010000006.1 GCA_903845345.1 uncultured beta proteobacterium | reverse complement strand
TGATGGACGCGCTGCAGCGCAGCGACGTCGCCGCCGAGCATCCCGGCCGCATCGGGCCCGCCGCCGCGCAACGTGCGCCCGCGGCGGCGCAGCCGAAGGCGGCCAACGTCGTCCCCGCGAACGCCTCCGCCTCGATGCCGACGAACGGCCCGTCGCCGCCCCCGGGCGTCGTGGCCCAGGCCATCACCTTCGACGGCCAGCTCGAGGCGCCGCGTGCCGAGTGGTTCCTCGCCGGCACCGAGACTGCGCGCGTCACGCCGGCGAGCGCGGGCGGCACGGCGGCGCGCCTCATCTCGTCGCCGGATGACAAGTCCGTCATCGCGCTCGACCCCGACATCCCGCCCGCGGTGCAGCGCCTGCGTTTCGAGGCCGTCGTTCCGGCGTCGGCGGGCGCGGCGTGGCGTCTCGACGGCAAGCGCCTGGGCGCGGCGCGGCCACTGCCATGGTCGCCCTGGCCGGGGCATCACGTGCTCGAACTGATGGACGCCAAGGGGCGCGTGCTCGACAGCGTCAGCTTCGACGTACGCGGCGCGCAGGCCCGGCTACCGGTGCCCGCGGCGCGCGGCGGCGCCAAGGCGCGCTGAACGCGGCCGCCGATGCTCGTGCGTGGAAACGCGCGCGCCAACGGATTTTCAGGGTCCGGTGCGGCACACTGACGGTGGGGTCGCGGGCTCGGAAAATCCGGGTTCCAGGTCGCTCCCCTGATCGCCGTACGGCGAACCTGCGCGCCAGCCAGCACAATCCCCGTCCGTCGTCGAGCCAACCTGCAACAGGAGAGATTTGATCGTGGGATTCCGTTCAAGCCGCCAGTCCTCCGCCATGCTGATGGCCGGCCTCCTTCTCTGCGCCGGTTTCGCCGGTGCCCAGGATCGCAAGGCCGTTCATTCGATCGACGACCTGCCCAGCCACAGCTACCCGCTGTCGGGCAGCGTCGCCGACCTGCTCGGCACGGACGCGACCGCCTTCGAGGCGATGGGGCAGCCGATGCGCGCCGACATCGACGCGATCCTGAGCCATTTCGACGTGACCGACAACGCGACCTCGCGCCGCCTGCTCCAGGCACAGCTCGCGTTGCAGATCGCCTCCGGACGCGAGGATTCCGCGGCGCTCGCCACCATCGAGGAGATCCGCAAGCACGAGGACAAGGAGGCGGCACGCCTGGTCAGCAACCTGGCGCCTCAGTCGTTCGTCGAGGCGAGGTTGCAGCAGCCCTCGGCGCCGGGCACGTGCCCCGCGAGGTTCCAGGCGGTCTACGCGTCGCACCTCGCCAGGCTGCCTTGGGACGTCGCCGGACAAGCCATGAAAGGCCAGAAGGCGTTCGCGCAGCTGGCTACGCGCAATTTCGTCACGTCCTACGTCGGCAGCGAGCTCCAGCCCACGTTGGACAGCGCGCATGCATTGTCCAATGGCGCCGCATGGCAGTTGCTGGCGGCTCGCGTGCAGATGGATGTCGTGGTCGTTTGCAGCGCGCAGATGGTGGCCGCGTTGTCGCAGTACGTTCACGAGCACGAGGTGCAGCAGCCCGATATCTGGGCGGCCCGCTCCGTGGACCTGGCGTCCCGAACCGGCCTCACGCCGGTGGGCGTCGCGATCTGGGATTCGGGCTTCGATCCGTCACTGTTCCCGCACCAGATGCTCGAAGTCGACGGGCAGCGCGTCGCGACGCTCGCCTATGACGCGCAGTCCCGGCGCACGACCGGTGACCTCCTGCCGCTGTCCGCCGAGGAGGCCCAGGCCTACCCGGCTCTGCTCGTCGACGAGCAGGGGATCTCCGACCTGCAGAGCGGCATCGACAGCGCCGCGGCAGGCGCCGTTCGCAAGCGCCTGGCGGGCATGTCGCGGGAACAGTCGGGGGCCTTCTTCAGGCTCTATGGCACCTTGAGCGACTACATGCACGGCACGCACGTCGCGGGCATCGCCGCGGCGGACAACCCCGCGGTCCGGCTCGTCTCGGCGCGGGTGACCTACGACTCGGTGACGAGCACGGAAGCGCCGACCGACGAGTCCCTGCAGCGGCTGGCGGACTCGTATGCGGCGACCGTCGCCTGGTTCCGGAACCAGCACGTCCGCGTCGTCAACATGAGCTGGTGGGACGTCCCGGCGCACTACGAGGCGCAACTCGAGCGGGCACGCGTCGGCAAGGACGCGGAAGACCGCAAGCGGCTGGCGCGCCACTACTTCGACATCGAACGCGACGCGCTGCGCGCCGCGCTGGCGAGCGCGCCCGACATCCTGTTCGTCACGATTGCCGGCAACAACAATTCCGACAACGCCTTCGAGGAGACCATCCCGTCCTCGTTCCGGCTGCCCAACCTCGTCGTGGTGGGCGCGGTGGACCAGGCCGGCGACCAGACTTCGTTCACGTCGACCGGCAAGAACATCGCGGTCTACGCCGACGGCTTCCAGGTCGAGAGCCTCGTGCCGGGCGGGACGCGGGTGCGGATGTCCGGCACGTCGATGGCCGCGCCGGAAGTGACCAACCTGGCCGCCAAGCTGCTCGCCATCCGGCCGAGCCTGACGCCCGAACAGACGATCGATCTGATCGTGCGCAGCGCGGATGCCGGCACGTCGCCGGCCATCCTGCGAATCAATCCGAAGAAGGCGGTCGCAATGCTGGATGCGAGGCCCTGACGATTCGGCGCGCCCCCGATCTGCCAACCAGGCCGGGGTGCGCCAGGACGGCTTGTTCGTCTTGGGATGCACCAGGAACCCGCGACCCGGCGTCTGCATCGCGTGGCCGTGTCCGGCGTCGTAGCGGGGCGCCGCGTTCGCGCCGTCCCAAGCGTTGTCGGGTTTTCCTGCGCGCTCGGCACCAGCTCGCCGCGGGCACGGCCGTACCAGGTTTCGTGATGCACCCGATATTCCTGAAATGGATGCCGGGAATCCCGGTCGTTTCGGTGCGTCGGGCCGCGACGTGTGCGGGTTCGCTCTCGCCGCTGGCTGCGGCGCTCGAAACGGCCGGGCGCAACGAGTAAGCTGCGGGTCTACCAGCCACTTCCGAGCGGCGGACCGACCCTTGTCGCAGCCGGGACAGCCGCCGCCATGCGAACGGTCCTAGAATCGAACGATCGTTCTATTTTCTGGTCCGGGGGCGCTTGCATGCCTTTCGAACCTTGGTGAACCGAATCACGGAGACCCTCCCATGAGTGCGAGCTACGAAGTCCGCGGCGCGATCGCCGTCATCACGTTGAACAACCCGCCGGTCAACGGCCTGGGCTACGAGACGCGCAAGGCCGTGGCCGAGGCGGTCGAGAAGGCGGAGGACGACGCGGCCGTCAAGGCCATCGTCATCACCGGCGCCGGCAAGGCGTTTTCGGGTGGCGCCGACATCAAGGAATTCGGCTCGCCCAAGGCGCTGGCCGAACCCAACCTGCTGAGCCTGATCGCACGCGTCGAGGGCGCTTCCAAGCCGGTGGTCGCGGCGATCCACACGGTGTGCATGGGTGGCGGTCTGGAGCTGTCGCTGGGCTGCCATTACCGCGTGGTGGCGCCGGGCGCGCAGATCGCGCTGCCGGAAGTCAAGCTGGGCATCCTGCCGGGCGCCGGCGGCACGCAGCGCCTGCCGCGCGCGATCGGCGTCGAGGCCGCGCTGAACATGATCGTCGGCGGCGAGCCGGTCAAGAGCGAGCTGCTGGCGCAGATCCCGGGCCAGAAGCTGTTCGACCGCGTGATCGAGGGCGACCTGCTGGACGGCGCGGTCGCGTTCGCCGACGAGATCGCCGCGGTGCGTCCGCTGCCGATGGTGCGCGACCTCAAGTGCAAGCACGTCGATGGCGACGCCTACTTCGGCTTCGCGCGCAACACCGTCAAGGCGATGGCCAGGAACTTCCCCGCGCCGGTGCGCTGCGTCGACTGCGTCGAGCAGGCCACCAAGGCCAGGTTCGACGACGGCATGAAGTACGAGCGCGAGGCCTTCGCCGCGCTGATGCTCACGCCCGAGAGCAAGGCGCTGCGCCACGCGTTCTTCGCCGAGCGCGCCGCCTCCAAGATCCCGGGCATCCCCGAGGACACCGCCACGCGCGACATCAGGAGCGTGGCCATCATCGGCGCCGGCACGATGGGCGGCGGCATCGCGATGAACTTCCTGAACGCCGGCGTGCCGGTGAAGATCCTCGAGATGAAGCAGGAGGCGCTGGACAAGGGCCTGGGCATCATCCGCAAGAACTACGAGGCACAGGTCAAGAAAGGCAAGTTGAAGGAAGACAAGTACGCCGAACGCATTGCGCTGCTGTCGACGACGCTGTCGTATGCCGAACTGGGCGACGCCGATCTCGTGATCGAGGCGGTGTTCGAGGAGATCGGCGTCAAGCAGAAGGTGTTCGAGCAGCTCGACGCCGTGATGAAGCCGGGCGCGATCCTGGCGTCCAACACGTCGACGCTGGACCTCGACAAGATCGCCTCGTTCACGAAGCGTCCGCAGGACGTGATCGGCATGCACTTCTTCAGCCCGGCCAACGTGATGCGCCTGCTCGAAGTGGTGCGCGGCGCCAAGACGGCCGACGACGTGCTCGTGACCGTGATGAAGCTGGGCAAGAAGATCAAGAAGACCTGCGTGGTCTCGGGCGTCTGCGACGGCTTCATCGGCAACCGCATGATCGAGCAGTACAGCCGCCAGGCCGGTTTCCTGCTGGAGGAGGGCTGCACGCCGCAGCAGGTCGACAAGGCGGTCGAGAAGTTCGGCTTCGCGATGGGCCCGTTCCGCATGGGCGACCTCGCGGGCAACGACATCGGCTGGGCGATCCGCAAGCGCCGCTACGTCGAGAAGCCCGACCTGCGCTACTCGAAGACGGCCGACCTGCTGTGCGAGCTGGGCCGCTACGGCCAGAAGACCGGCGCTGGCTGGTACGACTACGTGCCCGGCAAGCGCGACGCGATCCCGTCGGAACTCGTCAACGACATGCTGGGCAAGCACCGCGCAGAGCTGGGCATCACGCCGCGCAGGATCAGCGACGACGAGATCGTGCATCGCCTGGTCTATTCGCTGGTCAACGAAGGCGCGCGCATCGTCGAGGAAGGCATCGCGCTGCGCGCGTCCGACATCGACATGGTCTACCTCACCGGGTATGGCTTCCCGCTGTGGCGCGGCGGCCCGATGAACTACGCCGACACCGTCGGCCTGTGGAACGTCGTGCAGTCCATGAAGAAGTTCGCGAAGAACCCGGCCGACGACGAGTCCTTCTGGCAGCCCGCGCCGCTGCTGGCGAAGCTGGCGGCCGAAGGCAAGACCTTCAGCTGAGCGATGAAGGGCGTCCTGACCCGCACGCTGGCCATCCTGGCCGGCATCGTGCTGGGAATGCTGGCCGTCTCGGGCCCCGGTCCGTGGCGCGAGCTGTTCAGGAAGCCCGACACCGCTCCGCCCGCACCGATCCAGCGCGAGCGCGCGCCCGACCAGCGCGTTTGACCACCGATTCATCTTCGATCTCGATCAAGATTCCAGGAGTTCCCAAATGACCGACGCCGTCATCGTTTCCACCGCCCGCACGCCGCTCTGCAAGAGCTGGAAGGGTGCCTTCAACATGACGCACGGCGCCGAGCTCGGCGGCCACGCCGTCAAGGCGGCGCTGGCGCGCGCCGGCATCGAGGGCGGCGAGGTCGAGGACGTCCTCATGGGCTGCGCCAATCCCGAAGGCGCGACCGGCGCCAACATCGCGCGCCAGATCGCGCTGCGTGCGGGCCTGCCGGTCTCCGTGGCCGGCGCCACCGTCAACCGCTTCTGCTCCAGCGGCCTGCAGACCATCGCGATGGCCGCACAGCGCGTGATCGCCAACGAAGGCGACGTCTACGTGGCCGGCGGCGTGGAAAGCATCTCGTGCGTGCAGCAGGAGATGAACATGCACATGCTGCGCGACATGTGGCTCGCGCGGAACAAGCCGGCCGTCTACATGTCGATGCTGGAGACCGCCGAGACCGTGGCCAAGCGCTACAAGATCTCGCGCGAACGCATGGACCAGTACGGCGCCGGCAGCCAGCAGAAGGCCGCTGCGGCGCTCGAGGCCGGCCTGTTCAAGGACGAGATCGCGCCCATCACCGTGACGGCCGGCGTCGCCGATCCGAAGAACGGCATCCGCACGAAGGAAGTGACCGTCGAGAACGACGAGGGCATCCGCCCGGGCACGACCTACGACGGCATCAAGGACCTGCGCTCGGCGCTGCCCGGCGGCCTGATCAGCGCCGGCAACGCGAGCCAGTTCAGCGACGGCGGCGGCGCCTGCGTGGTCGTCAGCAGCCAGTATGCCGAGCGCAAGAACCTGAAGCCCATCGGCCGCTTCCTCGGCTTCGCGGTGGCGGGCTGCGAGCCCGACGAAATGGGCATCGGCCCGGTCTACGCGGTGCCCAAGGTGCTCAAGCGGCTGGGCCTGACGGTCGCCGACATCGACCTGTGGGAACTCAACGAAGCCTTCGCCGTGCAGGTGCTGTACTGCGCCGACACGCTGGGCATCCCGATGGACAGGCTCAACGTCAACGGCGGGGCGATCGCCGTCGGACACCCGTACGGCGTCAGCGGCCAGCGACTGACCGGCCACGCGCTGATCGAAGGCAAGCGGCGCGGCGCGAAGAAGGTCGTCGTGACGATGTGCATCGGCGGCGGCATGGGCGCGGCCGGAGTTTTTGAGGTTCTCTGATCCTGATCGTGTCGACGGGGAGCCCGGCGTGATCGATCTCGAGAGCGTTCGCGCCTTCTTCGCCCGCGCGCCGTTCATGGTCGATCTGGGCGTGGTGCCGACGGCGGTGGGCGAGGGCCGTTGCGAGACCGAGATGCTCCTGCAGCCGCGGCACCTGCAGCACACCGGCCAGGCCCACGCCGGCGTCGTCACCGCGCTGGCCGACCACACGGCCGGCGCCGCGGCGCAGGGCGTCGTGCGCGGCGGCGGCGTCGCGATCACCGCCGAATTGAAGACCAGCCTGCTGCGGCCGGCGATCGGCAGCAAGCTGGTGTGCGTCGGCACTGTCGTCAAGGCCGGCCGCACGCTGATCTTCGCGGAATCCGACGTCTTTGCCGTCATCGGCGAGCAGCGCATGCTGGTCGCCAAACTGAGCGCCACGCTGGCCGTGGTCAATCCGCCATGAGCACTCGCCAGACTCTCGATTTCCTGCTGTACGACTGGTTGAGGGTCGACGAACTCTCCGCGCGCGAACGCTTCGCCGACCACTCGCGCGCCACCTTCGACGCCGTGCTCGATACCTGCGAGCGCCTCGCGCGCGAGAAGTTCGCGCCGTTCAACCGCCTGCTCGACACGCAGGAGCCGCATTTCGACGGCGAGCGCGTGCACCTGCCGCAGGCCACGCACGACGCGCTGCAGGCGTACGCGGCCACCGGCATGATCGCCGCGTCGCAGGACGCGGAGATCGGCGGCATGCAGTTGCCAGTCGTCGTCGAGATGGCCGCCAACGCGTTCTTCTCGCAGGCCTGCATCGCGATGGGCGGCTACGTGATGCTCACCCACGGCAACGCGGCGCTGCTGATGGCGCACGGCACCGATCGCCAGCAGCAGGTGTTCGCCGCGCGCGAATTCGCCGGCGAATGGTTCGGCACGAGGTGCCTGAGCGAGCCGCCGGCCGGCTCGTCGCTGAGCGACAGTGCCACGCGCGCCACGCCCGCCGGCGACGCCTTCGCCGCCGACCCGCTGGGCGCGCGCTACCGGC
>CAIMXF010000005.1 GCA_903845345.1 uncultured beta proteobacterium | reverse complement strand
CGTTGACGCGGTTGCGCTCCAGCGGCGTGACCGTGGTGACGACCTCGGCCGCGTACAGGCTGTGGCCCAGGTACTGGCGCTTGATTTCCTGCTCGGCACGGTCGACGATGGCCTTGTCGAACGGCAGCCCCTCGCCGATGCCCGCGTCCTTCAGGGCCTTGACCAGCGTGTCCTTGTCGAACTCCTTCGTGCCGAGGAAGTTCACCGACGCGATCGTGGCGCGCTCGTCGACGATCACCACTACCACGTCGCCTTCGACGTCGATGCGCACGTCCTTGAACAGGCCCGTGGCGAACAGCGCGCGCAACGCGGCGGCGGCCTTGTCGTCGGAGTAGCTGTCGCCGACGCGGAAGGGCATCACCGAGAACACGCTGCCCGGGTCGGTACGTTGCAGGCCTTCGACGCGGATGTCGCGGATCTGGAAAGGTTCGATCGCCTGTGCTGCGAGGGGCAGCACGGCACCGGCGAGGATCACGCAGGCAGCGACAGGGCGCATCAAGCTCGGGAAGAGTGAAGACATCAGGGTGTTTATTGCAGGCCCAGCAAGCGGACCGCGTCGTTGGAAAGGGCGAGAGTCATCAGCAGCAGGAGTATCAAAGCCCCGCCGCGCTGCAGCCAGATTTGCCACAGTTCGGAGACCGGGCGACCGGTCGCACCCTCGAACAGATAATACAGCAGCATCCCCCCATCGAGCATGGGGATAGGCAGCAGGTTCAGCACGCCGAGACCCAGGCTGACCCTCGCGAGAAAACTCACGAACCACGTGAATCCCTGGTGCGCAGCCGCGTTTGCCGCGACGGCGATGGCACCGGGGCCGCCGATGACCTTCGTCGAGACCTGGCCCGTCAGCATCATTGCAAAGATGTGCAATCGTGCGCCGGCCTGGCGCCACGTCTGCACGGCGCCGAGGCCGATCGCCTCGAGCGGCGCCGCGCGCACGACCTCGTGCTGGAAGCCGATGCCCGCGCGCGCCACGGGCGTGTCGCCGCTGGTGTCCATGCGGGCCGTCACCGGGATCGCGAGCACCTGCCCCGCGCGCTCGACTTCCCAGTTCATCGCCTTGGGCGTGCCGCCGCTGCCGCTCGCCTCGATGGCCGCGCGCACGGCGTAGGCGTCGTCGACGGGCTTGCCGTCGATGCGCAGGATCACGTCGCCCAGCTTCAGGCCCGAACTCGCCGCGGCGCCATCGGGCACGATGGTGCCGATCTGCGCCACGAGGCCCAGGCCCAGGCTCTTGGCGCCGGGCTTGGGGGCGGAGAACGGGTCGATCTGGTCGATGGCGGCCGTGAGGGTGCGCGTGGATGCGCCGCCATCGCGCGTCACGCGCAGCCGCAGCGGCTCGTGCTCGACGACCGCGCCTTCGAGGGCTCGCATGACGTCGTCCCAGGACCGCACGGTGCGGAAGTCGTCGTTGCTGCCCTCGGCGCCCTGAGCCGTGGCGACGATGCGATCGCCGCGCTGCAGGCCGGCGTCGGCCATCACGCTGCCGGCGGCGGGCGTGCCGACCACCGGCGTGGGCATGTCCTGGCCGTACCACTGCACGAACGCGAACAGCACGACGGCCAACGCGAGATTGGCGGCCGGGCCGGCAGCCACGATCAGCGCGCGCTGGTACAGCGGTCGCCGGTTGAACGTGCGCGGCAGGTCGGCGGGCGCGACGGGCTGCTCGCGCTCGTCGAGCATCTTCACGTAGCCGCCCAGCGGGATCATGCTGAGCGCGAACTCGGTGCCGTCGGCGCCGAAGCGGCGCCGCCAGAGCACGTTGCCGAAGCCGATCGAGAAGCGCAGCACCTTGACACCGCAGGCCCTGGCCACGCGGTAGTGGCCGTACTCGTGGATCGGGATCAGGATCGCCAGGGTGACGATGAACCAGAAGACGGTCTGGAGAAAAGCCATCAGGCGCCCTTCCCCAGGCTGTGGACGTGGGCGCGCGCCGCCTCGCGCGCGCGAGCGTCGAGCGCGACCAGCGCCTCGATGGAATTCGCGTCGCTCGGCGCGGGCAGCACGCGCTCGAGCGCCTGCGCGTTCACCCGGTGGATGCCGTCGAAGCGCAGCCGGCCATCGAGGAAGGCCTCGACGGCGACCTCGTTGGCGGCATTGAGCACGGCGGTCGATCCGGGCGCCGCGCGCAGCGCGTCCCACGACAGGTGCAGGCCCGGAAAGCGCACGGCATCGGCTTCCTCGAAGGTGAGTGCGTTCATCTTCATGAAGTCGAGCGGCGCGCAGCCCGAGTCCATGCGCGCGGGCCACGACAGGCCGAACGCGATCGGGCCCTTCATGTCGGGCGTGCCGAGCTGCGCGAGCACTGCGCCGTCGCGCGCGACCACCATCGAGTGGATGATGCTCTGCGGATGGATCACGACCTTGATGCGCTCGGGCGGCAGGTCGAACAGCCAGCGCGCCTCGATCACCTCGAGCGCCTTGTTCATCATCGTGGCCGAATCGACCGAGATCTTGCGGCCCATCACCCAGTTCGGATGCGCGCAGGCCTGGTCGGGCGTGACGTCGCCCAGCGTCGCCGGGTCGCGCTGGCGGAACGGGCCGCCGGAAGCGGTCAGGACGATGTGGTCGACGGAGTCGTTCCACGCCGCCGGATCGGTGGGCAGGCACTGGAAGATCGCCGAGTGCTCACTGTCGATCGGGATCAGCGTCGCCCCGCCTTCGCGCACGGCGTCGACGAACAGCTGTCCGCCGACGACCAGCGCTTCCTTGTTGGCCAGCAGCAGGCGCTTGCCCGCGCGCGCGGCGGCGAGGCAGGACGGCAGGCCGGCGGCGCCGACGATGGCGGCCATCACCTGGTCGACCTCGGGATGCGCGGCCAGTTCTTCGAGTGCCCTGGCTCCGGCCAGCACCTCGGTCGGAAGGCCGGCGGCGTTCACGCGCGCCCGCAGCGCGTTGGCGGCGGCGGCGTCGGGCACGGCCGCGAAGCGCGGGCGCCAGCGCACGACCTGCGCGAACAGGTCGTCGAGGCGGCGCTGGCCGGTGAGCGCGAACACCTCGAAGGCATCGGGATGCAGCGCGATGACATCCAGCGTGCTGGTGCCGACCGAGCCCGTCGAGCCGAGGATGCAGACGCGTTGGCGGCGGGTGGAGGACGTCATCGCCATCACAGGTTCATCACCAGCGCGAGCGCCGCGGGGAAGACGGGCAGCAGCGCGTCGATGCGATCGAGCACGCCGCCGTGGCCGGGCAGCAGGCCGCTGGAATCCTTCGCGCCGGCGGCGCGCTTGACCAGCGACTCGACGAGATCGCCGACGATCGCCAGCGCGACGAGCGCGGCGCACGCGACCACCATGCCGGCCATTCCGAAGCGCCCGTGCAGCAGCGCGAACAGGTTGCCGTGCGGACGCGCGGTGACGACCACCACGACGACCGCCAGCACGATGACGGCCAGCAACCCGCTGATCGCGCCCTCCCAGCTCTTGCCGGGGCTGATGGTCGGCGCGAGCTTGCGCTTGCCGAGCGCGCGGCCGCCGAAGTACGCGAAGATGTCCGCGGCCCAGACGAGTCCGCAGACGGTGGCGAGATACGCCAGGCCGCGCTCGCGCGAGGCGATCAGCGCGGCCCAGGCGGCGCCGATCAGCACCCAGCCGACGACGAAGCGCAGTGCCGGATCGAGGTGGCGGAAGCCGTCCGGACCGGCGCGCAGCGCGAGCGCGCCGCCGACGATCCACAGCACCGTGATGGCGCCCCAGGCCTCGCCGGGGATCTCGATCTCCCACAGCAGGCCGATGCAGGCGCAAGCCAGTCCGAGGACGACGCCCGAGGCGATGGCCGCGACGGGCCTCAGGCCGCACAGGCGGGCCCACTCCCAGCCCGCGGCGGCGATCATCACCAGCGTGAGCGCGGCGAACGGCAACGTCGAGGCGGACATCAGGGCCCCCACCAGCAGCGCCAGCAACACCAGCGCGGTGATCACGCGTTCACGCAGCATCGGCGCTCCCGGCCAGCACGGCCGCTTCGGGTTTGACGCCGCCGAAACGGCGGTCGCGCGAGGCATAGACCTGGAAGGCGCGGTCGAGTTCCGCGTCGTCGAAGTCCGGCCACAGGCAGTTGCTGAAGTACAGCTCGGAATACGCGACCTGCCACAGCAGGAAGTTGCTGATGCGCACCTCGCCGCCGGTGCGGATGAACAGGTCGGGATCGGGCGCTTCGGCCTGCGTCATGTAGCGCGAGAGCGTCTCCTCGCTGAGCTCGCTGGCCGGCACGCCGGCCGTGATCGCGCGCTGGCAGGCCTGGACGATGTCCCAGCGGCCGCCATAGTTGAACGCCACCCAGACGGTGATTCGCGTGTTGTGCGCCGTGGTCGTCTCGGCGCGTTCCCACGCCTTGCGCACCGTCGGCGACACGGCGCTGCGGTCGCCGATGATGCGCACGCGCACGCCGTCGCCGGCGATCTTGGTGAGGTAGCGCGTCATCGCGCTCAGCACGAGGCCCATCAGGCCCGACACCTCTTCCTCCGGCCGCTTCCAGTTCTCGGAGGAGAACGCGAACACCGTCAGATGCTCGACGCCGCGATTGGCGCAGGCGTTGATGGTGCCCACCAGCGCATCGACGCCGTGCTTGTGTCCGAAGATGCGCGGCATGAAGCGCTTCTTCGCCCAGCGGCCGTTGCCATCCATGACGATGGCCACATGGCGCGGCACGTTGGGATCGCGCGTCGAGGCCCCGAAGGTGGACACGGGCAGGTTCACGATGCGCTTCAAACCGCGAGGATCTCGGCTTCCTTGGCCTGCACGAGCTTGTCGATCTCCGCGATGGTGCGATCGGTCAGCTTCTGGATGTCGTCCACCAGGCGACGCTCGTCGTCCTCGGTGATCTCCTTGTCCTTGAGCATCTTCTTGCCATGCTCGTTGGCTTCGCGGCGCAGGTTGCGCACGGCGACCTTCGAATCCTCGCCCTGGGCCTTGACGACCTTGGTCAGGTCGCGGCGGCGCTCCTCGGTGAGGGCGGGCATCGGCACGCGGATGATGTCGCCGGTGGTCGACGGGTTCAGGCCCAGGTCCGACTCGCGGATCGCCTTCTCGACCTTGGAGATCATCGGCTTTTCCCACGGCTGGACGCCGATGGTGCGGGCGTCGAGCAGCGACAGCTGCGCCACCTGGCTCAGCGGCACCGGCGAGCCGTAGTAGTCGACGTGGATCTGGTCCAGCATGCCCGGATGGGCGCGGCCGGTGCGGATCTTCTGCAGTTCGCCCTTGAACGATTCGATGGTGCGGCCCATCTTCGTCTCGGCGGTCTTCTTGATGTCGGCGGTACTCATGGTCTCTCGTCACTCCTCACTGGCACACGCGCGCCGCGGATGCGGCGCGGTGCTTCGAACATGCGTTCAACTCCGGCTTCAGACGTGCACCAGCGTGCCTTCGTCCTCGCCCTGCACGACGCGCTTGAGCGCGCCCGGCTTGAAGATGCTGAACACCTTGATGGGCAGGTTCTGGTCGCGGCACAGCGCGAAGGCCGTGGCGTCCATCACTGCCAGGTTCTTGCCGATCGCCTCGTCGAAGGTGATCGACGTGTAGCGCGTGGCGTCGGGCACCTTCTTCGGATCGGCCGTGTAGACGCCGTCCACCTTCGTCGCCTTGAGCACGATCTGCGCGCCCATCTCGGCGCCGCGCAGCGCGGCGGCGGTGTCGGTGGTGAAGAACGGATTGCCGGTGCCGGCCGCGAAGATGACGACCTTGCCCTCTTCGAGGTACTGCAGCGCCTTGGGGCGCACGTAGGGTTCGACGACCTGCTCGATGGAGATCGCCGACATCACGCGGGCGACCATGCCCTCCTGGCGCATCGTGTCGGCCAGCGCGAGGGAGTTCATCACCGTCGCGAGCATGCCCATGTAGTCGGCCGTGGCGCGGTCCATGCCGACCGAGCCTCCCGCGACGCCGCGGAAGATGTTGCCACCCCCGATCACCACCGCCACCTCGGTACCCAGGCGCGTGACTTCCTGCACCTCCTGCACCATGCGGACGATCGTGGCCCGGTTGATGCCGTAGGCGTCATCGCCCATCAGCGCTTCGCCGGAAAGTTTCAGAAGGATGCGCTTGTACGCCGGCATGGATGAGGGGCTCCCGAAAGCGCTGGGTGGAAAGGAAATTTTTCAGTCTTGCAGTGTAAGCCGGGGCCCGAAGGCCCCGACTCGTGCTGCTCTGCCTTGGCGCGGCTTTACTGCCCGCGGGCGGCGGCGACCTGCGCCGCCACTTCGTCGGCGAAGTTGTCGACCTTCTTCTCGATGCCTTCGCCCACGACGTAGAGCGTGAAGCCCTTGATCGTCGTGTTCGCGGCCTTGAGCATCTGCTCGACGGTCTGCTTGTCGTTCTTCACGAAGGTCTGGTTCAGCAGCGAGACTTCCTTCAGGTACTTGGCGACCGAGCCTTCGACCATCTTGGCGACGATGTCGGCCGGCTTGCCCGATTCGGCGGCCTTGGCGGTGGCGACCGAACGCTCGGTCTCGACCAGGTGGGCCGGCACGTCGGCCTGCGACAGCGCCTTCGGCTTCATCGCGGCGACGTGCATCGCGACGTCCTTGGCAGCCGTGTCGTCGCCTTCGAACTGGACGACGACGCCGATGCGCGTGCCGTGCAGGTAGTGGGCGAGCTGGGCGTTCTCGACGCGCTGGAAGCGGCGGATCGACATGTTCTCGCCGATCTTGCCGACCAGCGCCAGGCGCACGGCGTCGACGGTCGAGCCTTCGAACTCGAGCGCCGACAGCGCGGCGACGTCGGCCGGGTTCTTCTCGGCGATCAGCTTGGCCATCTTGTTGGCGAAGGCGATGAAATCGTCGTTCTTGGTGACGAAGTCGGTCTCGCAGTTGACTTCGACCATCGCGCCGACGCCATCGGCGACGTACGAGGCGACCACGCCTTCCGACGTGACGCGCGAACCGGCGCCGGCGGCCTTGGTGCCGAGCTTGACGCGCAGGATCTCCTCGGCCTTCACGGCGTCGCCGTCGGCTTCGGTCAGGGCCTTCTTGCACATCATCATCGGCGCGTCGGTCTTGGCGCGCAGGTCAGCAACCATGCTTGCGGTAATCGCGGGCATCTTCAAACTCCATCATCTGCGCCGGCCATTTTTTTGGCCGACAGTGAACAAATTGCTTCCGGTTGTGCAGGGCTGCGCCCTTTTTCACAACGGAGCTGCGCTCCGGTTGTGCAAAGGGGGCCTCGAAGCCCCCTTTCTCGACAAACCCGCCACAGTGACGGGTCTCAGGGGATCAGCCTTCGGCGCCGACTTCCACGAATTCGTCGCCCGCGGCCGAGACCTGCTGCACGACCTCGCTCGTGGCGTTGGCCTTGCCTTCGAGGACCGCGTCAGCCACGGCCTTGGCGTACAGCGCCACGGCCTTGGCCGAGTCGTCGTTGCCCGGGATCACGTAGTCGATGCCCAGCGGGGAGTGGTTCGTGTCGACGACGCCGATGACCGGGATGCCCAGCTTGTTGGCTTCGAGGATGGCAATCTTGTGGTAGCCGACGTCGATGACGAAGATGGCGTCGGGCAGGGCCGCCATGTCCTGGATGCCGCCGATGTCCTTCTCGAGCTTGACCAGCTCGCGCTCGAACATCAGCGCTTCCTTCTTGATCACGGCCAGCGTGCCGGAATCCTTGGCGGCCTGCATGTCCTTGAGTTTCTTCAGCGAACCCTTGACCGTCTTGAAGTTGGTCAGCATGCCGCCGAGCCAGCGCTGGTCGACGTAGGGCATGCCGCAACGCTGGGCTTCGAGCGCCACGACTTCGCGCGCCTGGCGCTTGGTGCCGACCATCAGCACGGTGCCGCGCTTGGAGCTCAGCTGGCGGATGAACTTCAGGGCATTCTCGAAAGCCGGGAGGGTCTTCTCGAGATTGATGATGTGGATCTTGTTGCGATGGCCGTAGATGTACGGGGCCATCTTGGGGTTCCAGAAGCGGGTCTGGTGTCCGAAATGGACACCGGCTTCCAGCATTTCGCGCATAGAGACAGTCATGGGTCACTCCAAAGGTTGAGTCTAGAATCCCGCCGCTTCATCGCTGATCTGCTGCGGCCCGTGTTCGGGGTCCGCGTGGACAGGGCAGCGACACCTTGGTTCGGTCGG
>CAIMXF010000004.1 GCA_903845345.1 uncultured beta proteobacterium | reverse complement strand
TCCGCTCGTACGTGCTCGACCAGAGCCGCATCAAGGATCTGCGCACCAACGTCGAGACCTCGGCCACCCAGAAGGTCCTCGACGGCGATCTCGACCAGTTCATCGCGGCCAGCCTCAAGCAAGGGCTCTGACGTGGCGCGGCGTGTGGCCGAGAGCCGCGCGCCGTCGCCCCGGTGTGCCGCACCCAGACCCAACAAGAAAAGGGAAAGACTCCATGCGTGAAGGTTCTCCTCAGCTCGTCCGACGTGAAGATTACACGGCGCCCGCCTACCGCGTGCGCACCGTCGACCTCACGTTCGACCTCGATCCCGCCAAGACCATCGTGGCGAGCAGGTTGGCGATCGAGCGGAACCCGGATCGCCCGCCCGAGCCGCTGCGACTGGACGGCGAGGAGCTGAACCTGCTGCGGGTACTGGTCGACGGCCAGAGCGTCTCGTTCCGCCACGAGGCCGGCCAGTTGGTGATCGACGCGCCGGCCGCCGACGCCTTCACGCTCGAGATCCGCAACACGGTGGCGCCCGAGAAGAACACCGAGCTGTCGGGCCTGTACACCTCCAACGGCGGCTTCTTCACGCAGTGCGAGGCCCAGGGCTTCCGCCGCATCACCTACTTCTTCGATCGCCCCGACGTGATGGCGATCTACACCGTCACGCTGCGCGCCGACAAGGCGAAGTACCCGGTGCTGCTGTCCAACGGCAACCTGCAGGAACAGGGCGCGCTCGACAACGGCCGCCACTTCGCGCGCTGGAACGACCCGTTCCCCAAGCCCTGCTACCTGTTCGCGCTGGTGGCCGCCGACCTCGTCGCGCGCGAGCAGCGCGTGACCAGCCGCAGCGGCAAGGAGCACCTGCTGCAGGTGTTCGTGCGCCGCGGCGACCTCGACAAGACCGAGCACGCGATGAACTCGCTCGTGGCCTCGCTGGTGTGGGACGAGGCGCGCTTCGGCCTGCCGCTGGATCTCGAGCGCTTCATGATCGTGGCGGTCGAGGACTTCAACATGGGCGCGATGGAGAACAAGGGCCTGAACCTGTTCAACACCAAGTACGTGCTCGCCAGTCCCGCCACCGCCACCGATACCGACTACTCGCTGATCGAGAGCGTCGTCGGCCACGAGTACTTCCACAACTGGACCGGCAACCGCATCACCTGCCGCGACTGGTTCCAGCTGTCGTTGAAGGAAGGCCTCACCGTGTTCCGCGACCAGGAGTTCTCGCAGGACATGGCCGGCGGGTCGTCGGCGCGCGGCGTCAAGCGCATCGACGACGTGCGCACGCTACGCCAGATCCAGTTCCCCGAGGACGCCGGCCCGATGTCGCATCCGGTGCGTCCGGACAGCTACGTCGCCATCGACAACTTCTACACCGCCACCGTCTACGAGAAGGGCTCCGAAGTCGTCCGCATGATGCAGACGCTGGCGGGCCGCGGCGGCTTCGAACGCGGCATCACCGAGTACTTCAGGCGCCACGACGGCCAGGCCGTGACGTGCGACGACTTCGTGCAATCCATCGCCGACGTCAATCCGGCGAGCCCGCTCAACGCGCAGCTCGACGCGTTCAAGCGCTGGTATTCGCAGGCGGGCACGCCCAAGGTCACCGTGCGCGGCGCGGCGGCCGAAGGCGCGTACGCGCTGACCTTGACGCAGGACTTCAGCGCGCCGCTGGGCGCGGCGTCGCCGGTCGAGCGCCGGCCGTTCGTGATCCCGGTGCGCTTCGCGCTGTTCACGCGCGACGGCGCCCCGGTGCCGCTGAAGCTCGAGGGCGATGCCGACGCCGCGCCGCTCGAACGCGTGCTGGTGCTCTCGCAGGCCGAGGCCACGTATCGCTTCCTCGACGTGCCGGCCGACGTCGTGCCGTCCGTGCTGCGCGATTTCTCCGCGCCGGTGATCCTCCACGACGGCCTGACCGACGCCGACCGGCTGGTGCTGCTCGCGCACGACACCGACCCGGTCAACCGCTGGGAAGCCGGCCAGCGCCTGGCGCTGTCGCAGCTGCTCGCCGCGATCGGGGGCGACGGCAGGCTGGTGCTCAACGACGCCTACGTCGAGGCGATGCGTGCGGTGCTGCGCGATCCGTCGCTCGACCCGTCGTTCAAGGAACTGGTGCTGACGCCGCCGTCGCAGGCCTACGTCTGCGAGCAGCTGGCGATTCCGGTCGACCCGCAACGCGTGCATGCCGTCTGCCAGCAGATGCAGGATCAACTGGCCGCGCGCCTGCACGACGACTGGCTCGCCGCGTGGAACGGCCACCAGGTCGCCGAGGGCTACCGCCCGGACGGCGCGCAGAGCGCCCGTCGCGCGCTGGCCAACCTCGCGCTGGCGATGCTCGTGCGCGACGCCGCGCGCAGCGGCGACACCGTGTGGCCGGGCAAGGCCTGGCAGCGCTTCAAGGACGCCGGCAACATGACCGATCGCCTGGGCGCGCTGGGCGCGCTGGTGATGGCGCATTCGGATCTCGCGGCGCCCGCGCTGGCACGTTTCCACGAGCTGTTCCGCCACGAGGCGCTGGTCGTCGACAAGTGGTTCGCGCTGCAGGCGCGCGCGCCCGAGAAGGACGGCCGCGTGTTCGCCAACGTGAAGGCGCTGCTGCAGCATCCCGACTTCTCGATGCACAACCCGAACCGCGTGCGCAGCGTGCTGCTGTCGCTGTGCAACTTCAACCCGGCCGCGTTCCACCGGCCCGACGCGAAGGGCTACGTGTTCTGGGCCGAGAAGGTCGTCGAGCTCGACGCGATCAACCCGCAGGTCGCCTCGCGTCTCGCGCGCGCACTGGACCGCTGGCGCAATCTCGCCGAGCCTTTCCGCGGCGCCGCGCGCGAGGCGATCGCACGCGTGGCGGCCAGGACGGACCTGAGCCCCGACGTGCGCGAGGTCGTCGACCGCGCCCTCAGGGACTGAACGTCTCGTGCGGTGTCAGGTCTTGCAGTGCAACGATGACTGACACCGTTGCAGCACATCGCCCGGCACCGCGGTAGACAGGCTTCGCTTCGGACGACCGTTGCGCATGCGCGCGTCACGCATGCGCAGGCGCAGGCGCAACGACCGCATCCACCCTCTCCAGGAAATCCTCATGCCCAAGAAGATCAGCCTCACCCAGTACCTCGTCGAACAGCAGCGCGAGCACGGCCGCATCCCGTCGCAGCTGCGCCTGCTGATCGAGGTGGTCGCGCGCGCCTGCAAGCACATCGCCATCGCCGTCAACAAGGGCGCGCTGGGCGACGTGATGGGCTCGGCCGGCTCCGAGAACGTGCAGGGCGAGGTGCAGAAGAAGCTGGACATCATCTCCAACGAGGTGCTGATCGAGGCCAACGAATGGGGTGGCCACCTGGCGGCAATGGCGTCCGAGGAGATGGACACCATCCACGTCGTGCCCAACCGCTATCCGCAGGGCGAGTACCTGCTGCTGTTCGATCCGCTCGACGGCTCGTCCAACATCGACGTCAACGTGTCGATCGGCACGATCTTCTCGGTGCTGAAGAAGGTCGGCCACCACCACGGCGTGGCCGAGGAGGACTTCCTGCAGGCCGGCAAGAACCAGGCGGCCGCCGGCTACTGCATCTACGGCTCGCAGACGATGCTGGTGCTGACCGTGGGCGACGGCGTGGCGATGTTCACGCTCGACCGCGAGATGGGCTCATGGGTGCTGACCGCCGAGAACGTGCAGATCCCCGAGGACACGAAGGAATTCGCGATCAACATGTCCAACCAGCGCCACTGGGCGCCGCCGGTCAGGCGCTACATCGACGAATGCCTGCAGGGCAAGGAGGGCCCGCGCGGCAAGGACTTCAACATGCGCTGGGTCGCCTCGATGGTGGCCGACGTGCATCGCATCCTCAGCCGCGGCGGCGTCTTCATGTACCCGTGGGACAAGCGCGAGCCCGAGAAGGCCGGCAAGCTGCGCCTGCTGTACGAGGCCAACCCGATGAGCTTCCTCGTCGAACAGGCCGGCGGCGCGTCGACCAACGGCAAGCAGCGCATCATGGACCTGCAGCCGAGCAAGCTGCATGAGCGCGTGGCGGTATTCCTCGGATCGAAGAACGAGGTGGAGCGGGCGACGCAGTACCACCTCGAATCGGAGGGCTGAGCTCGCGGCGAGCGGCCGCCAGGAGGCGGGCCGATTCTCGGCGCGCCCACGACGCGAGCGCGGACAGGGTGCGATCACGCGCTTGCGGGAAACTCCGCGACGAGCGTCCGCAGTCGATCTGTCAGCGCCTTCGACGCCACCGTCATCGGCGACAACGACGAGCAGCCCGAGCTCACGCGCAAGGCGCTCGCGAGCGTGACGCATCTCGCCAGGACGGTGGCGCTGTCGGCGCAGGCCTGAGAGAAGCTGGGCCGCGAGGGCTTCGTCGAGGTGCGGCTGTTCCAGAACGACGGGCGCTTCGCGTTGAAGACGCTGGCGTTGCCGCAGCGCGGGCCTTGAGCGCGCGCCCTCAGCCGATCAACGCCAGGATCCGATCGAGCACGCCGGCCATCTCGTGCGGCCCGTCGATGCAGAAGCGCGCGGCCGACTCGCGGCGGTCGCAGCCGATGCGCACGGTCACCCAGCCTTGCCGCGCGGCGGCGAAGACGGGCTCGTCGTTGACGTCGTCGCCCGCGAAGAACGCGGCCTGAACGCCGGCGCGCTCGATGAGGCGTTGCACCGCCACGGCCTTGTCGGGCGCGTCGGCGGCCACCGCGTTGTAGACCAGCTTGCCGCCGAACACGTGCAGCGCGGGCCTGAAGCCGGCCAGCACGTCCTCGATCAGCGCGCTGGCCGCGGCGCGGTCGGGCGCGGTGCGGAAGTGCAGCGCCAGCGACTGGCCCTTGTCCTCGACGACCACGCCCGCGGCGACGAGGGCGCTTGTGGCGGCGCGCAGGTGCTCGCGCAGCGCGTCGAGCGCGCGGTGCGCGCGCAGGGCGGCGTCGAGGTCGCCGTCGTCCTCCGCGCCGTGGTTGCCGATGATCCACGCCGGCACGAAGCCCAGGCGCTCTCGAACGTCGGCGATGCGGCGGCCGGTGACGATGGCCACGGGCCGCACGCGCGCCAGCTTGCCCAGGCGCAGCGCGATCGTGGCCGACACCTGCACGTCGTCGGGCCGGGGCCGGATCGGCGCGAGCGTGCCGTCGAAGTCGAACGCGAACAGGGCGGGCGAGCGCGCCAGCGCCGCCAGCGCGGCCAGGCCCTGCTGGCCCAGCAGCGGACGCAGCATCGGTGGGGTCGATTCGGCCATCACAGTCCCCGCTGGTCGGGATCGCCCGCGTGGCGATAGCGCGCCACGCGCGCATCCACGCGCGCCTTCAGGCGCCAGCGTCCCGCGTCGGTGAGCATGCGGCCGGCCCAGCGGAACACGTTGAACTCGCGCACCGTCGCGCGCAGGCTGGCCATGCGCGCACGCTGCTCGGCCGCGGGCATCGTGGCGGCGCGATGCAGCGCATCGGCCGTCTCCTCGACATGGTACGGATTGACGATCAACGCCTCGGTCATCTCGCGCGCGGCGCCGGCGAAGCGGCTGAGGATCAGCACGCCCTGCTCGTCGTCGCGCGCCGCCACGAACTCCTTGCTG
>CAIMXF010000003.1 GCA_903845345.1 uncultured beta proteobacterium | reverse complement strand
CGCCGCGTCGCGCTCCAGCCGCAGCAGGTCGTAGCGGCCCGAGGCCGCGACCACCGCCCGGAACAGGTCGGGGCGCTGCGTCAGCACCTCACCGGCGGCCAGCGCGCCGTCGCCGCGGGCGCGCAGGCCCAGCAGCGCGGGCTGGGTGTAGCCGCGCTTGACGAGCGCATCGGCGCAGGCGACGAGGTCGTCGAACGCGGCCTGCCTGCGCGCGCGCAGGCCGTCCAGGTGCCCCGCCTCGCCGGCATCGACCGAGCCGCGCAGCGTCGCGATGGCGACGACCCCGCCGCGATCGAGCCACACGCGGCGCGCGGCGTCGAAGTCGGGCGTCGTGCCCGGGCCCGCCGAGCCCGCGAGGGTGAGCAGCACCGGGTTGCGGCCATCCAGGCGCGTGCCGGTGCGACGCAGGATGGCCAGGGGCACCCGCGTGCCGTCACGCGAGACGGCCAATTCATGCACCAGCTCGCTGTCGTTGAAGTTGGCGTCCGACGTGCTCACCAGGGGCGTGCGACGCGCACGTCCGCCGCTCACGCGCAGCCACGACGGCGGTTCCACGAAGTTCACGACCTGCGCGACGACGTCGTTGCGGCCGACGCGCGCGAGCGCCGCGACGGCGCCGGCCGGCGGCAACGCCACGACGCCGCTCCGCTTCGTGCGCACGTCCACCACCCGCAGCCGGGTCGGACCGGCCGGGCCCTCGACGAGGTACAGCGTGCCGCCGGCCACGGCGAAGCGCTGCACGGCGCCCTCCAGCGGCGTGGCGATGGTCGCGGCGCGCGACCAGTTCAGCGTCCTGGATTCCGACAATGGCAGGCGCAGCACCTTGCCGCGGGGCGCGTTGGCGATCGAGCGGGCCCAGATCGCGTCGTCGTCGCCGAACTGCGCGTCGCGCACGCCGTCCCGCTCCGCGGCCAGGCGACGCCACGCGCCCTCGCCGTTGGCGTCCGTGGGCTTCAGGTACAGCGAGACGTCGCCGCCGCGGCCGTTCTCCACCAGCGCCAGCACGTAGCGGCCGTCGCGCGCGCCGAACGGATCTCTAGGCGCTCAAGGCTTCGCGACGCGCACGATCGCGTTGGCCGTCGACAGATCGGTCCAATAGATCGCGCTCGGATCCATCGCGATGGCGGTGGGCGCGCCACCTTCGGCGATGACCTCGGGTCCGCTCGGGCAGCCGGTGACGGGACACGACAGAACGCGGCCGCGCGCGGGATCCGTCCAGTAGACGCGCGTCGCGTCGACGACGATGCCGCTCGGGTTGCCTTGACCGTCCGCGACGATGGAGTTGAGCGCCTGGCAGTTGCCGCGCTCGCAGCGCCGAATCCGACCCGTGCCGCCGTCGGTGTCGATCCAAAAAACGGTATCGGAGTTGATGGCGAGCAACATGCGACTCCCGCCCCCCGCGAAGAGCGGTGTCGGCGCCGTGCCGACGAGACACCCGGCAGGTGGACACGACCACATCTGACCCGTCGAGTCCCCCGTGGTGCTCCACACGAAGCCTGCGTCATCCAATTTCATGTCGAGGAGCGATTTGCCCGCGTTCCCTGCTTGCTGCACGATCGTGGTGCAGGCGCCGCCGGTGGTCGTAGGCTGCGCGCACTGGGCGGCGCCACTCTGGTCGGAGGAGAAGACCACGTACACCGCCGTGCCGCGCGCGATGAGCCCGACGGGAATCGCGTAGCCGCCGAAGTTGCCGGACGCGCCGCCGTCGAGCGCCACGAATGACTGACCGTTGTTCGCAGGTGCGTAGTACACGTAGTCGTCGTCGGCCGCGATCCCTCCGGAGCCGCTCGTGACGCCCCCCATCGCGAGCTGTTGCGGATTGCTGCCCGTCTTCAGCGCCGCGAGCACCGTGCCGT
>CAIMXF010000002.1 GCA_903845345.1 uncultured beta proteobacterium | reverse complement strand
TCGAGGCTGCCCTGTTCGGCGAGGTTGCCGTTGGACAGCAGCACCGGGTACTTCGCCTTGTCGGCGCGCAGCGTGACGGTGTAGATCGCCATCACGTCGGGGCGATCGAAGAAGTACGTGATGCGGCGGAAGCCCTGCGCCTCGCACTGCGTGAAGAAGCCGCCGCCCGACGTGTACAGCCCCGACAGCTCGGTGTTCTTCTCCGGGCAGACCGTGTTGCGGATCTCGAGCACGAACGAGTCGGCGGCCGGCGCGTCGATCACCAGCTGGCCGTCCTCGTGGCGGAACGACACGCTCTGGCCGTCGACGAGCACGCGCAGCAGGTTCAGTCCTTCGCCGTCGAGACGCAGCGGCTCGGCGGCGCGCTCCGTGTTCCGTTCGATCGCCAGCTTGCTGGCGACGATGGTCTTGGCGGGGTCGAGGTCGAACGTCAGGTCGACCGTGCGCACCCAGTAGGCGGGCGCCGTGTAGTCTTCACGACGGATGAGCTGCGGAGAGCCTTCGCGCATGGCTTCTTCCTTCTAATTGGCTTGGAGACGAATTCGAGGACGGCGCGCGGCTCGTGGCCGCGCACCGTGAACTTCTTACAGGCCTTGCTTGAGGCTGGCCGCGATGAACTGGTCGAGGTCGCCGTCGAGCACCTTCTGGGTGGCCGAGGTCTCGACGTTGGTGCGCAGGTCCTTGATGCGGCTCTGGTCCAGCACGTACGAGCGGATCTGGTGGCCCCAGCCGACGTCCGTCTTGGTGGCCTCGAGGGCCTGCTGCGCTTCCATGCGCTTGCGCATCTCGTGCTCGTACATGCGCGAGCGCAGCATCTGCCAGGCTTCGTCGCGGTTGCGGTGCTGCGAGCGGTCGTTCTGGCACTGCACGACGATGCCGGTCGGGATGTGCGTGAGGCGCACGGCCGAGTCGGTCTTGTTGATGTGCTGGCCGCCGGCGCCGGACGCACGGTAGGTGTCCACGCGCACGTCGGCCGGATTGATCTCGATCTCGATGGAGTCGTCGACCTCGGGGTAGACGAACACCGACGCGAACGACGTGTGGCGTCCGCCCGACGAGTCGAACGGGCTCTTGCGCACCAGGCGGTGCACGCCGGTCTCGGTGCGCAGGTGGCCGAACGCGTACTCGCCCTCGATCTTGATCGTGGCGCTCTTGATGCCGGCGACGTCGCCCTCGGACTCTTCCATCACCTCGGGCTTGAAGCCCTTGCGCTCGCAGTACTTCAGGTACTGGCGCAGCAGCATCGACGCCCAGTCGCAGGCCTCGGTGCCGCCGGCGCCGGCCTGGATGTCGAGGAAGCAGTTGAGCGGGTCGGCCGGATTGGAGAACATGCGGCGGAACTCGAGGCCCTCGACGATCTCGCCCAGCTTGGCGGCATCGGCCTCGATGCCTGCCAGGCCGTCCATGTCGCCTTCTTCCTTGGTCATGTCGTACAACTCGGCGTTGTCCGACAGGTTGCTCGTGAGGTGGTCGATCGTGTTGACCACCTCCTCCAGCGACCGCTTCTCGCGGCCGAGCTCCTGGGCCCGCTTGGGATCGTTCCAGATGGCCGGGTTCTCCATCGTGGCGTTGACTTCCGTCAGTCGGTGCGACTTCCGGTCGTAGTCAAAGATACCCCCTGAGCGCGGCGGTGCGCTCGCTGAGGTCGGCAATGAGGTTGCCGATGGCGTTGATGCGTTCGATGTCCATGATTCGGATCTTGGTCTGGCGCGGCCGGCGTCGTCGGGGGACGGGCTCGGCGGCGCGGGGTGGAAAGACGGCGTGCGGGCTGCGCGCCGAAGCCCGATTTTCGCATGGACGCGGCGCTGCGCGCGCGGCGCGACGCGTCAGCGGTCGTCCCGTCCGTCGGCGGACGGCCGCGCATCCATCTGGGCACGCCACTCGAGCAGTTGCGCCCGGTTCGCGCCGTCGAGCAACGTCCCCACGCAGACGGCCACGAGCGCGGCGGCGGCGACGAAGCGCAGCAAGGTCGCGCTCGCGCTGCGCGCCGCGGGCGCGGCGGCCATGACCAGGCCCAGCACCAGCCCGCCGATGACCCCGCCGACGTGGGCGGCGTTGTCGACGCCGGTGATCGCGAAGCCCATGCCGATGTTGATCGCCACGGCCTGGATCAGTCCGCCCGGAATCCCGGGCTGTTGCGACTTGGGCAGATGCGCGAAGCGCGGCGTGGGCACCACCAGGCCGACCAGCAGCGAGCCGAACAAGGCCATCACCGCCCCTGACGCGCCCACGCCGACGGTCAGCAGTCCGGCCGGGTTCGCGGGCGTCGAGCGCCACTCGCCCCAGAAGACGCTCGCGCAGCTGGCGAGCAGGCCGCCGGCCAGATAGATGGCCAGCATGCGGGCGGTGCCGAATTCGTATTCCACGCGCGGCGCGGTGAACAGCAGCACGTACATGTTGAGGCCCAGGTGCACGATGCCCGCGTGGAGGAACATGGCCGTGAACAGCCGCCAGGTGTCGCCGGTGAGCGTGTACAGCGGCAGGTCGCCGCCCCAGGCGACCAGCGTCGCAGGCGCGGGACTCGACGGCGACACGCCGGTGGCCAGCTGCAGCAGCCAGACGGCGACGTTGAGTCCGACCAGCACGAGGGTGGCCGGCGGAAAGCGCGTCGGGCGCGCGACGGGAGTCGGTGAAGGGGACAAGGCGGCTTCGCAGCAGTGGCGACGGCATTCTTTCATGCCGCCGCGCGTTCCCTCGCTCAGTGCCCCGGCTCCAGCTGCGCGCCCCGCACGGCGCGCAGCACCACCAGCTTCTCGCGCGGCGCGAAGTGCAGCAGGGCGCCGACGCAGGCGGCCACCAGCAACGCGGTCGCCGCGTGGCGCGCGAGCCCGGCGCGCGCGCCGGTCGCATTCGGGATGGCGGCCATCAGCGCGCCGACCGCCATGCCGCCCAGCAGCCCGCCGATGTGCGCCGCCTGGTCGACGTGCGGGAAGACGAAGCCGAAGCCGACGTTCAGCGCCACGATCACCAGGAGGCCGCGGTCGATGCCCGGGCGCTTGTCGACCGGCAGCGCCACGAAGCGCGGCGGCGTGATCACCAGCGCGACCAGCAGCGCGCCGAACTGCGCCATCACGGCGCCGGACGCACCCACGCTCACGGTCAGCAGCGCCGTCGGGACTTCGAGCGAGGCGTGCCGCTCGGCCCACAGCGCGCTGGCGCAGCTCGCCAGGATGCCGCCAGCCACGTAGATGACCAGCATGCGCACGGTGCCGAACTCGTCGGCCGTGCGGTCGGCGGTCATGCGCAGCGCGAGCATGTTCAGCCCCAGGTGCAGCACGCCGCCGTGCAGGAACATCGACGTGAACAGCCGCCAGGTGTCGCCGGTCAGCGTGAGCAGGGGCAGGTTGCCGCCCCAGGCGATCAGCGTGGTCGACGCCGCGTGCCACGGCGAGACGCCGGTGGCGAGCTGCAGCAGCCAGACGCCCACGTTGAGGGCGACCAGCGCGATGGCGGCGCGGGAGATGCGTTCGGAAGGCGTGTCCATGCGGTTCGCAGCGACGGGGCAGGCAAAGGTGTGGCCGGGACGGAGACGGCGCCGGGTTCGCCCGCTTGGGCGGCGGCGCCCGGCCGGGCATGATCCGTCCCCGATGCCCATTCTCGACGCTTCCAGCCTACCCGATGCCGAACGGGCCGCGCGTGCCCGCCACTGGCACCGCACGCGGCGCCTCACCGCCGGCCTGCTGGCCGTCTGGTTCGTGGTCGGCTTCGTCGTGAGCTGGTTCGCGCGCGACCTCGACTTCCCGTTCTTCGGCTGGCCGTTCAGCTTCTGGGTGGCGGCGCAGGGCGGCATCGGCGTCTTCGTGCTGCTGCTCGTCATCTACGCGCGGCGCATGAAGCGCAACGACCGGCTGCTGGCCGGCGAACTCGCGTCGGCCGGGGAGGGCGCCTCGAAGACGCGTCGCCCATGAGCATCCGCACCCGCACCTTCGCGCCGGCGCGCAGCCGCTTCGCGCCCTTGCACGGGGCCGCGTTCAGCCGCCGGCTGCACTGGATCTACCTCGCGTTCGGCCTGGCCTTCGTCGCGTTCGTCGGCGTGATGGCGTTGCTGGAGCGCCTGGGCCTGTCGCGCAGCTGGATCGGCTTCCTGTTCCTGGTCGGCCCGATCGTGTTCTACGCGGGCATCGGCATCCTGTGCCGCACCACCGACCCGACCGAGTACTACGTGGCCGGCCGCCGCGTGCCCGCGCTGTACAACGGCATGGCCACCGGCGCGGACTGGATGTCGGCCGCGTCGTTCATCGGCATGGCCGGCACGTTGTACCTGGGTGGGTATGGCGGCCTCGCGTACATCCTCGGCTGGACCGGCGGCTTCGTGCTGGTGGCGTTGCTGATCGCGCCGTACCTGCGCAAGTTCGGCCAGTACACGATCCCGGACTTCCTCGCCGCGCGCTACGACGGCAACCTCACGCGCGTGATCGGCGTGGTCGCGGCCATCGCGTGCTCGTTCCTCTACGTCGTGGCGCAGATCTACGGCGTGGGGCTGATCACCAGCCGCATGACCGGCGTCGCGTTCGAGGTGGGCGTGTTCCTGGGGCTGGGCGGCATCCTCGTGTGCTCGTTCCTCGGCGGCATGCGCGCGGTCACGTGGACGCAGGTGGCGCAGTACATCGTGCTGCTGGTGGCCTACGTGGTGCCGGTGGCGTGGCTGTCGATCAAGCAGCATTCGACGGTCGTGCCGCAGGCGACCTACGGCTACCAGCTGCAGAAGGTGATCGCGACCGAGAAGCGGCTGCAGGACGATCCGGCCGAGCAGCAGGTGATCGCGATCTTCAGGACGCGCGCCGCCGAGTTCGACGCGCGCCTCGCGCACATCCCCGCCGCGCTGGCCGCCGAGCGCGGCGCCGCGTCGCGCCGCATCGCGGAGCTGAAGGCGGCCAACGCGCCGCAGGGCGACATCCAGGCCGCCGAGCGCGTGCTCGCGCGCGTCCCGCGCGATGCGGACGCCGCGCGCGACGCCTGGACGCGCGAGCGCGACGCCGACCTCGACCGCGCGCGACCGCTGGCCGGCATGCCGCCGCACGCGCGGCAGTTCGCGGGCGATCCGCACGGCGATGCGGCCGCCCGCAAGGCCTTCGACGACTCGCGCCACAACTTCATCGCGCTCGTGTTCTGCCTGATGGTGGGCACCGCGTCGCTGCCGCACGTGCTCACGCGCTTCTACACGACGCCGTCGGTGTCGCAGGCGCGCGTGTCGGTCGCGTGGTCGCTGTTCTTCATCGCGCTGCTGTACATCACCGCGCCGGCGCTGGCGGTGCTGGTCAAGGTGGAGGTGTTCGACTCGCTGGTGGGCACGCGCTTCGACCAGCTGCCCGCGTGGATCAACAACTGGTCGCACGTCGACGCCTCGCTGCTGCAGGTGTCCGACGTCAACCACGACGGCATCCTGCAGCTGGGCGAGATGAAGATCGGCGGCGATATCGTCGTGCTCGCGACGCCCGAGATCGCCGGCCTGCCGTACGTCATCTCGGGGCTCGTCGCGGCCGGCGGCCTCGCCGCGGCGCTGTCCACCGCCGACGGCCTGCTGCTGACGATCGCCAACGCGTTGTCGCACGACCTGTGGTTCCGCATCGTCGATCCGAACGCGCCGGCCACGCGCCGCGTGACGGTATCGAAGGTGCTGCTGCTGATGGTCGCGCTCGGCGCGGCCTACGTCACCGCGCAGAAGCCGGGCGACATCCTGCTGCTGGTCGCGTCGGCGTTCTCGATCGCCGCGTCGGCGTTCTTCCCGGCGCTGGTGATGGGCGTGTTCTGGAAGCGCGCGAACCGCTGGGGCGCGGCCGCCGGCATGGTGGCCGGTCTCGGCCTCACGCTGTACTACGTGCTGGTGAACCAGCCGGGCGTGCGCGAGACCTTCGGCATCACGCGGCCGATCCAGCTGTGGGGCGGCATCCAGCCGATCGCCGCCGGCCTGTTCGGCGTGCCGGTGGGCTTCGCCGTGCTGATCGTCGTGAGCCTGCTGACGCCACCGCCGAGCCGCGCGGCGCTGGACATGGTCGACGACGTGCGGCTGCCTTGAAGGGCCGGCCGCCGCGCACCGCCATCGATCGCGCCGGCGCGCCTTCGCTCAGGCGAACCGGTCGTCCGCTTCGCGCGCCTTCTGCCACGCGTCGAACGCGGCCAGCCGGGCGCGCGTCCATTCCATGCTGGACGTGCCGCGGGCCTCGTTCCAGCCGCGTTCCATCTCGCCTTCCACGTCCTCGAAGTTCTTGCTGATGTTGCGGTTGTAGTGCGCCACCCCATAGGCGTAGGCCGGGCCCCATTCGTCGTCGGCGCCGCGCGGGGTCGCGTAGGCGCGCGAGGCGTAGTTGGCGCGCCAGTAGGCGTCTTCGGCGGTCGGGTCGATGGCCTCGGCGACGCCCTTGCCGGCGAGGCCGCCGGCCACGGCGCCCACCACGGCGCCGACCACCGTGCCGATGGGGCCTGCGACGGTGCCAGCGGCGGCGCCGAAGGCCATGCCCGCGGCGGCGG
>CAIMXF010000001.1 GCA_903845345.1 uncultured beta proteobacterium | reverse complement strand
CGCCGTCGCAGATGCTCCGCGCAGCGGACGCCAGCCGTCGCTTCAGGACGGCGTCGTCGATCCCCGGTCAGCCTTGTCGAGGCCGAATCGCCGTTGCGCACCCCACTCGCGCTGGCCTGTCAGGAACGACACCCAGCCCAAGGCCGCGCCCCAGTGGCGAAGCAGCTGGAATGAAAAGGGCTCGACGAGCGCGGCGAGCAGTGCCAGGCCGGGACTGGCCCGCGCGCCGTCGCCGATCCAGCGCCGGTAGAGGCGGACCGACCAGAGGTGGAAGCAAAGGTCGATGACGATCTTGGTGGCGATCAGCGCGGCGACCGGCAGCAAGGTCGCCAGGCGGCCGGTGACGATGTAGAAGACCAGCAGCAAGAAGGCGGTCAAGCCGTACAAGGGCTGCAGCGTGTCGATCGCCTTGACCGGCAGCATCGCCACGCCCAGCCAGCCCAGGCGCGCGTCGCCGACCATCGAGCGGTACCAATACTGCGTCTGCAGAAAGCCGCCGAACCAGCGGCGACGCTGGCGCAGGAAGGCGGGGATGCTGCCGGGCGCTTCCGTGCGCGCCAGCGCGTCGCCCAGCACACGAAAGCGCCAGACGAGTCCCTGCTGGCGCGCGTAGCGGCGCATGCGGTGGATCAGTTCGTAGTCCTCGACCAGGCAGTCGGGGTCGAAGCCGCCGACGGCCACCAGGGCGTCGCGGCGAAACCCAGCGAAGGCGCCGGAGATCAGCAACAGGCTGTCCAGCCTCATCCAGGCGTAGCGCGACAGGAAGTTGCGGATGTATTCGTAGGTCTGGAACCATTGGAAGATTCGTCCGCTGACGGTGGACGCGCAGACGGGCACGATGACGCCTGTGGTCCCAGTCAATTCGGGCTCTCTGGCGAACGCCCGGCGCACCGCGGCCAGGGCGTGCACGTCCAGCAGCGTGTCGGCATCGATGGTCAGGACGACCGGCGAGTGCACCTGCAGGATCGCCGCGTTGAGCGCCCTGGCCTTGCCGCCCCGCGCCAGCCGCAGCCATCGCAGCGAGGGCTGCACCGGACTCGCCGGGCTCATGACGCCCAGGTCGGCTGCCTCGAGGCGGTAGTGTTCGCGCATCACGTCGGCCGTCCCATCGGTGGAACCGTCGTCGACGACGACGATGTCGTCGGCCGGGTCGCTCTGGTCGAACAGTGCCGACAACGTGGCAGGCAGCACGGCGGCCTCGTTGTAGGCGGCGACGACGATCGTCATGGCGACCCGTTCGGACACCTCGGCCTCCTCGGCGGCAGCAGGGCGCGGCTTGAGCAAGGCCCAGGTCTGCCAGCCGACGAACAGCAGCAACAGGGTGTCGTACGCGACATACGCGCCGCCGACGGACCAGGCCGACAGTCCGGTGCGCCGAAATGCCATGGTGAACAGGGCGGCCCAGGCGATGAGCACCGCGGCGTGGATGGCCGTGCTGATCCATGGCGTCGGGGGAGCGGACAACCTGGGTGAATGAGAGACCAGCGCGGGCCTCAGGAGATCGGTGGGGGCTGGGTTCACATCGATGGGTTCAAGGGTGGGATGGCAGCGTGCAGGCCAACGAAAACACATCTGGGCAAGCGGTGCCGGTCTGGGGTTAAATCGCGTCCATGATCCCCCTGCGCTATACCCGTGTCGCCGTGATACTGCACTGGCTCGTCGCCGTGCTCATGACCGCCAATGTCGTCCTGGCACTGTCGGCGGACCATGTGCCCGACGATTCTGTCCGATCGGTGATCGACGCCCACAAATCCATTGGCGTCAGCGTGCTCGGGCTGGCGCTGCTGCGTATCCTGTGGCGCCTCACCCACCGCCCTCCGCCTTCTCCGGCAGTGCACCCTCGTCGCGAACGCATCGCGGCGCACCTGGTGCACGGTGGCCTGTACCTGCTCATCCTGCTGCTGCCCTTGTCCGGCTGGTTGCACGATTCCGCCTGGAAGGACGCTGCGACACATCCGATGCACTGGTTCGGGCTCTTCGAGTGGCCGCGCATCGGCGCGATCACCAGCCTGCCGCCAGGCACCCGCGAGGCGCTCCACACGAAGTTCGGCGAGTTGCACACGGCTTTGTCCTACCTGCTCTACGCGTTGCTCGCGCTTCACGTTGCGGGTGCCCTCAAGCATCAGTGGCTCGATCGGGAACCAACCCTTCAGCGAATGTCTCTTTGACGGGTCTTCGGCCAGAGCCTCGATCCTGAGGGGTGGCGCGGGCCGCTGGCCTCGCGTGAGACTGGATATTCGGCGTCGGCTGGCTGGACGCCGAGGGCGCGTTGCGCAGCCCCGGCCCCATCGCAGGCTTTCAGCAGATCACTTGTTCACGTCCTTCAGCCATGCAGCGTGGGCGCGTTCGGCGGCCTGGATGGCGCGATCCAGATGTTCATGGGCGTGGCGGCGAAGTTCGTGGGTCTCGGGATTGTCTTCCTCGCCGTCGATGTCGGCGCGCGCCTTCTTGAGCGTCTCGATGGCCCGCAGCAAGCGGCTGCCATGCTCGTGCACGTCGACATTTTCGTGGTCGTGGATGTCCTTGCCGTCGTCGATGGCCGCATGCTTGATCTCGTTGATCGTGGCGTCGGCTTCGGTGATCGCGACGTCTTCGTCGCTGTAGACCTTGGTGTCGCCAGCCTGGTGCTCCAGCAGCCAGCGCGCGGTGCGCAGGTCCTTCAGCGCGTGCAGATACGCCGGATGCTTTCCGGGCAGTCCTTGGGCTGACGCCGAGAGCGGGGACAGGGTCAGCACGGCGAGCGGGAGGGCAAGCGTCACGAGAAGTTTGTTCATTTGGTGGTGGTCCTTGGAAGGCATTGGCGTGTGGCCGACGTCAGCCGGCCTCGGAGGATTGCTGCGACATCGGTTCAACGCCGCCCCGCAGCCAGGCGTTGACGTCCGAACCTGACGCGGAGCTGCTGCGCGCTCGGTAGACAGCGCTTGTGAAACCTGCGAGCGACGAGGATTCCTGGCGACTGGGCCTTCGCCCTGTTCTTCACTGCAGGAGTCACTCTTCGGCCTGTTCTTTCGACTCGGCAAACAGCCGGTGTTCATCAATTCGATCCGACCTTCGACGACGCGCGCCAGCGCCTCATCCTGGAACCCAACCACCTGCGCGGCCAGCCGCACATCTTCTGCCGCACCGGCCTGCGCCTCGAGGGCGACGGCACGGGCTGGAAGGTCGTGCAAGTCTTCGCCGGGGCGGCTGCCGAACGCGCCGGGGTACTCGAAGGCGAACGCGTCGTCGCGATCGACGGCCCGTCACGATCGCAACGCAACCGCGTCGCCTCGAAGGCGAAATCGTGCAAGCGGTCGGCACGCCCGTCGAGTTTCGAATCGTGCGCGATGGCGTCGAGTCGACCACGACCTTGACACTGGCCGAAGTGCTGCCGGAAGCCAGCTTCGACGGCCATGTCGATGGGCGATGCTTTCGGAAGCGATCAGCCCAGGGCGACGCATTGGCATCCGCGCCAGGCCAGGCGCTTGCCGCGTTGGCGGAGTCGACGAGGCATTCGAGGCGTGGGAGCAGCCCGCGGTGCAGGCCAGGTGCGTTCGGTCGCGAGTCCGCGCTATCGGCCAGGCGGTGTTGCTGCGTGCTCGGCCATGCAGGCCTCGTGCGCCAGAGCCAGCTATCTGGGCTGCTTGTTGCCGTACGTACTGGCGAGGTAGTCGACGATCGCCGGCATGTCCTCGTCGGCGATGGGAGCCTTGAAGACGGTCTTCATCCGGTGCACCATCGCGTCCCAGTACGGGCGCGCCGCGTTGGGCGGTTGGTAGCGCATGTATTCTGCCGAGTGGCACATCGTGCAGTTGGCCTGCGCCTTGGCGAAGCCGGGCAGCGTGCTGGCGATGAGCTGCTCGCCGTCGGGCGGCAGCGTGATGTCCTTGGCCATCGCCGCGGAGACAGACATGGCTAGCGCGACGATGGCGGCAGCACGAGTGGACGTGAGTTTCATGCTTTGCTCCTCAGCTTGCCTGCACCTTGACTGACTCGACCACGTTGCGCATATAGCCTGCCGGCTGCCACAGCGCCTCCATCGGCTGGCTTTCGCCCGAGCGATTGAAGGCGCGCACGCGCAGGTCGTACGCGCCCGCCTGGGGCGTGAAGCCGAACGTGAACTCTCGAAACGAGAAGCGGCTCAGCTCCGCGCCCAGCGCGGCCTCGCGCCAGCTCTGGCCGCCGTCGGCGCTCCAGGCGACCTCCCGGATGCCCTGGCCGCCGTCGAATGCGATGCCGCGCACCGCCAGCGGGCTACCGGCAGGCACACGCGCGCCGTCGCCCACCGAGGTGATGAACGAGCGCACGTTGAAGCGGCCGATCGGACGGGTGGCCGCCGGCGTGGTGCCGGGCTCGATGCACGCGCAGGCGTTGTCGGGGATCCGGTACGCGGGCTTCATCCAGAATCCTTCGAACACGCTATCGATCACCTGGATCTCGGACAGGTGCTTGACCCAGTACGTCCCGTAGTATCCCGGTACGACGAGCCGCACCGGGTAGCCGTTGAGCATCGGCAATTCCGCGCCGTTCATCTGGTACGCCACCATCACCTCGCCGTTCATCGCGTGGCCGATCTCGAGCGCCTTGACGAAATCGCCGCCGCCCATCAGCGCGCGGTCGAGACCGTCGAAGGTGACCTGTTTCGCGGTGCTGGCGACCTCGGCCTTCGCGAGGATGTCCTTCAGCGGCACACCGACCCAGCGCGCGTTGCCCATCGCGCCGTTGGTCAGCTGGCCGCCGGTCACGCGGGGGTTGAACAGCGCACGGCTGTTGCCTGAGCACTGGTTCACCGCGACAAGTTCGACCGGCTTGTACTGCGTGCGCAGATCAGCCATCGTGAGTTCGAACGGCTTGCCCGCGGCGTTGCCGCCGATCTTGATGACGTGCCTGTCGCCGTCGATCGAGGTGGGGATCCCGGCATTGTGATACCGGACGAAGAACGCATCGTTGGGCGTCAGCAAGCCGTCGTTGAAGACCTCGAACGGCGTCTCGAGTTGCGGCGGCCGCGTGGTCAGAACGATCAGCGGGCGCTTCTCCGGGAAGGCCACGAGGTTGCGATGGCCGTTGGCCACCGGCAGGTCGACGGTGGTGCCCGCCGCGCGCGCCGCACGACTGAATGCGCCGAGCCCCATGGTGGCGAGTCCGGCTCCACCGGCGACGACGAGCCTGCGGCGCAGGCGGTTGCTGGGAGAGTTCGTCATGCAGGTTCCTTGTGGGGAGAACTGGATCTGAAACAAGTCTTACACCGGCCCGCCTTGATTGAACTGCGCGGCGAACGAAGACAACTCGACGAGGGAGTTTAGTACCGAGTTCTGTTTGTCCAAAGCCGGTTTCGCCTGGATACAGTACTGGGTATCTACAGCGCCTACTATGGTCTGAGCGCCTGCATGAGGGAAGGAAGCCCCGATGCCCGTTGGGATCGAGAGAGCATTCCGCACCGCGTTCAACCCGATATTCATCGATCGTTATCGCTGTCATGAGGACGAAAGACATGAAAAGACTCACCGCACTCCTGGTGTCGTGCCTGCTCAGCGCGCAAGCCTTCGCAGACATCACCGCGCTGGTCGTGATCGAGCCCAGCAACCGAAAGGACGGGATGATGGTGTCGCGCGACGCCCTCGAGACGCACCTGTCCAAGGTACTGGGCCAGCCGGTCAGCGTCACCACCACCAACGACATGACCGATGCGATGCGCTCCACGCGTAGCGGCGGCTACGACGTCTTCATCTCGCCGCCGCAGGTCGCCGCCTCGGCGCTCGCACACGGCTACTCGCTGATCGGCGCCACCGACTCCGACGAACAGTACCTGCTGATCGGGCGCAGCCAACTCGCGTCGGTCGGCGCCCTGCGCGGCGGCCAGATCTACCTGCCGCAGCAGGACTCGATCTACACCTACCTGGCGCGCGGCATGCTCAACGCCAACGGGCTGAGCTTCAAGGACATGAAGAACGTCGAGTACGCACATTACCCGCAGGCCGGGCTGTTCGCGTTGCTGATCAACACCTCCGAGGCGACGATCGTGCGGCGCGCCGAATGGGAAGGCTGGGACAGGGAACACAGCGGCGTGGCCAAGGTGCTCGCCGTGTCCAGCGCGGTGCCCGGCGGCTTCTCGGTCGCGGTACGCAAGAAGCTGCCTGCCGACACGCGCGTCAAGCTGGCGCACTGGTTCGAGACCGAGGCGACGACCTGCGGCCTGAAGCCGATCTACGCACATCCGGACCTCGCACCGTACACGCGCGTCGCCGAGCTCGGCACGTTCACGCCGAAGGCGCTGCCCGGCGCCACCGTGGTCAACCTCGAGAACGTCAAGGCGCTCGTGAGCAACGGGGCGGTGCTGGTCGACACGCGCATCGAGGCCGAATACAGGGACAAGCACATCCCCGGCGCGCTGTGGCTGCCGTACGGTGAGAAGAGCCTGAAGGACGTGGCGTTCGACGCGAAGCTCGACAACTTTCCTGGCCTGGCCAAGCTGGATCGCGAACGCAACATCGTGTTCCAGTGCAACGGCCCTGAGTGCTGGAAGTCGTACAAGGCCAGCAAGGCCGCGATCGCGGCGGGCTACAAGCACATCTACTGGTTCCGCGGCGGCATGCCGGAGTGGGAGACGGCGGGCCTTCCAACCGAGAAGTCCGGCGAGAACCTGGCGTTGGCCAACTGACGGCGACGCAGGCCGGGGCGACTCCTGCGCAACGGCCACGCGCTCGATGAACGGTGCCAGGCCGGCGGCAGTTCAGCGGGCGGGCGGGGCACGGCAGGACACCGTTGTAGCGCGCCGAGCATGCGGGCCTCGGCGATCGCGGCGCCGTCGAACGAGGCATCGGTGGCCGACTTCACGATCTGGTCGACGATCGCGAGCACAACGAGACAGCGACCCCGCCGCCGCCGCTGTTGCGCTGGTTCTGACCGCGTCACACCGTGATGGCCATTCCCCTGTAGATGCGCGAGCGGTAGCGCGAGTCCTCGGCATCGGGCAGGGGCGCGCCGGCCAGCAGCACGGCGCGGCCAAAGCGCAGCACTTCTTCCTGATGCTCCGCCGCGCTGCGGGGCTCCTCGCTGCGCGCGCGCCGCGTCAGGTTGATCTGGTTGACCGGCACGTCGTGCACCAGGCGTTCGTTCTCCACCGCCAGGGTCGCGGTGAAGGCATGCAGCGTGGTCTTGACGAAGTTGGCCATCGCGAAACCGGCGCCGGTCGGGTCTGCCCCGGCCGGCACGTCAGGCGACACCAGCACCAGCTGGGTCCCGTCGATCAGGCTCGCCTTGCGTGCCACGCGGAACTGGTGCGTCAGCTGGTCCCGCACCAGCTGCTTGAACTCGCCGGCATCCAGCGCACTGCCGCCGTCGCCGCCCAGCAGCTTGGCCGGCAAGGGTTCGAAGGCCGTGCTGACGATGGTCGACGGGTAGCCATGCCGGCTCAGGGCGTCGTCGATGCCGGTCTCCAGGTCGTCGCCTACCGCCGTCATGTGCAGAAGGTCGGCGGGCACGTCGCGCAGTGCGGCGCGCAGGGCGGCGGCACCGCTGGCGGTCCGGGTGATCATCACGACCCGGCCGACGTGGCATTCGGTGACCAGTTGGCGCGCAGCTTCAGCCAGGTACTCGACCAGGTGCTCGCCGATCAACCAGACGGTGCGGCCACGCATCATCTCCAGCCGCTCGCGCTTGGCGCTGCCGAAGAGCTCGCGCTCGGTGATCGAGCGCTCCAGGCTCAGCCCGCCCGAGGGCATGAACGTCTCGCCGCTGACCGCGCGGTCGGCCAGGAAATAGACGGTGGCCAGAGCCACTTCGGTCTCGGTCGGCATCTTGCCCAGGTGCAGCAGCGACAGCACGCCATTGCGCACCTTGGCCGCTTCGTCCAGGATGCTCTTGGTCGGCAGGTAGGGCATGTCGTCTGGCGGCAGGCGGGCCAGCCAGCGGCCGTCGTCGCGCTGCTGCCATTCGGGCGCGTCGAGCAGGAACCCCCCCAGGCGAAGCCGCGCCAGCAGGCGGCGCGCGATGGACTCGCTCTGCAGATGGGTGCCCCAGGTGCAGTTGTCGCCGCGCTCCTTGTAGCAGGCCGCCGCCAGCTCGCGCAGCTCATGGGGCGCATCGGCATCCATCGCCAGCGCCGCCGCATCGTTGCCGGCCAGCCGTTCCAGCAGCGCCGACACGTCCTGCCCACGGCGCCGCGCCTTGATGACGGCCCCGTGCACCATGTTCAGGCGCTTGTTCTCGAGAATCAGCCGGCCGCGGCGTTCGAACAGGCCCGGCCGCGTGCCCGCGCCCTTCAGCCGTTCGCCGTCCACCGGCCCGGGGGCGATGGCGTTGATCTGCACCTCCGGGCCCAGGAAACGCGCCAGGCTTTCCACCAGCGCCCGCTGCCCGGCCTTGCTCACCGCGTAGTCGCTGCGGTTGGGGTAGGCCACGGCCAGGTACTTCTCGCCGCCGAAGAAGCTCGACACGTTGAGGATGTAGCCGCTGCCCTGAGCCTTCATGAGCGGCAGCACCTCGTGCATCAGCGCGTAGTTGGAGACGAGGTTGGCGTCCAGCGTGGCGTTCCAGGCCTGCACGCTCATGTCCACCGCCATCTCCTCGGCGCCCGAGACGCCGGCGTTGTTGATGAGGTAGTCGATGCGGCCGTAGGCGGCCAGCGTGGCCTTGACGGCCGGCGCCAGGGTCTCGAGCTTGCCGACATCCACACCCGGCAGGATGCCCACGCGACGTTCGGCGCCGGAGTAGCCGATGTCCTCGAGCTCGCCGACGATGCGCGCGCGTATGGCCTGCAGTTCGCTCTCGCGGCGCGCCGCCAGCATCACCTTGGCACCCCCCAGCGCCAGCAGTCGCGCGACCGCGCCGCCGATGCCGGCCGAGCCGCCGGTGATCAGCGCCACCTTGCCCAGGTGCAGGCCGGCCAGGTTCTCGGTGTCGCCCACGGTCGCGCGGCGCGCGCCGCTGGCTTCGACGATGCTGGTGGGCAGGTACAGGTTGATCTGGCGGATGCGCTGCTCCTTGAACAGCAGCCGCGCCGCGTGGCCGGCGGTGAAGGGCAGGCTCTCGGCTTCGGAGTTGTCGTAGCGGATGATCTGGTTGCCCCATTCGCGGAACTGGCGACGCCCCAGGCGCACGTCGACCTCGCTCTCGTCGCGCCAGACGCGGATCAGTTCCTCCATCGCCGATCGCAGCAGGTTGGCCCAGGGCAGGCCGACGCCGCTGCCATCGCTGCCGTTGCTGACGAAGACGAAGCGCGGTTCCCGCACCAGGTCGCGGCGGTCCTTCCAGTAGCGGCTGAGCTTGCGAGCCACGGCGATGGCGCCCCCGATCTCGTCGTCGAGGAAAGTCTCCATGTCCAGGTCGCTGGCACCGGCCAGGCTGCTGGTGAAGCGGTCGGGGCCGTGGGCTGGCAGGATGATGGCGCCGGTGATCGGGCCGCCGTGGTCCTCGGCCAGGGCGGCGTCCATGCTGGCCGGATCGCAGCGGTCGAACACGCGGACATCGATGGGCCGGTCGGCCCGGTGGCCGACCAGGCGCTCGCGCGCCAGCGCGCAGTCGGTCTCGCGCGCCAGGCCCAGGATCACGTGCGCGCCCACCTCGGCCTGCAGGCGTGCGATGCCCACCGCGTCGTCGACCTGGTCGCCCGCGGCCACCAGCACCGTCTGGCCCTGGGCATCCACCGTGCGCATCGTCGGCCGGCTGACCCAGGTGCTGCGGCTTTCCTTGCGCACGCGCATGCCGTGGGTGACCTCGAAGTCGTGCCCGTTGAAGGCCGCCGACTCGTCGCTGCCCAGGAAGACGCAGGTGTGGGCCACGTCGCGCGGAACGGGAAAGTCCTTCTGCGGCGGGCCGTCGTCCACGGAGCGCTGCAGGGTCATCAGGTCGAAGAACTCGCCCGCCGTGGCGCCGGGCTCGGCGCCCTTCAACTGGTCCATGGTGGCGAACACGCTGCGGATGCGTTCGCTGCGGATGGGCCCGGGGAACACGGTGTTGACGCGGATGCCGCGCTCGCCCAGTTCTTCGGAGAGCTGGCGCGACAGCGCGTTCAGCGCCGCCTTGGGAACGACATAGGCAGTGCGGCCGTAGTACTGGGTGCGAGAGAAGATGGTCGAGACGTTGATCACCGACGCGCCGGCCTTCAGCGCCGGCGCCACCGCGCGCAGCATGTTCCAGGAGACGCCCAGGATGTTGCGCGTGGCCTGGGCGAGCGTCTCGGTGTCCAGGGAGCCCGCGGCACGCAACGCCTCGAGCTCGTCGGGCGCCAGCGGCACTTTCTCCAGCGGCTGGCGCGGCCCGGCCGAGCCGGCGTTGTTGACCAGGATGTCCAGCCGCCCGTGGCGGGCGAGGACCATGGCGATGCCCTGGCGAACGCTCTCGGGGTCTGCGCCGTCCATCACCACGGCGTCTGCCTGCGTCGGTGGCACGCCGGTCTCGGTCAGGACCGCGTCCAGCGCGGCGTTGAGCCGCGCCTGCGTGCGGCCTGACAGCACCACCACCGCGCCCTGGCGCAGGTAGTGGCGCGCGATCTCGCCGCCCAGGTTGCCGGCGGCGCCGGTGATCAGCGCCACCTTGCCGGCCAGGCGGCCGGGTGCGGGATGGTTGAAGGCGGCGGGCTCGGCGGCGGGGGGGGCCTTGTCTCGGGTCATGGAGGGTCTCCAGATGGTTGAAATCGGGGCGGGTGGGGCGCAGTCGCCGCTCAGGCTCTTTCGCCAGCGGCCCAGGCTTCGAAGAGGTCGTCCCGGCTGCGCAGCCCGAGCGCGGGCAGGGCGTGGTTGACGACGTAGGTGGCGCCCTGGTGCCGGTTGTCCCACATGGCCTGGTGCGCGCCGGGCAGTTGATCCCAGGCCACGACGGTGGGTTCGGTCACGTCCAGCAGGCCGGCGGCCACCATGTCGTTCATGCGCGTGACCTCGTAGGCGTTGCACAGGTGCGTGCCCAGGATGCTGGCCGTGGGCATCAGGATGCGGCGCTGGCGCGTCCACACCTGCGGCGCATAGAAGGCGTAGCGGCGGCCGGCCATCTCCTCGCAATAGACCACTCGGCCAGTGAAGGGCTTGACGAGCGC
The DNA here is from genome assembly GCA_903845345.1 of uncultured beta proteobacterium. GTDB lineage: Bacteria > Pseudomonadota > Gammaproteobacteria > Burkholderiales > Burkholderiaceae_C > Scleromatobacter. The sequence continues at coordinate 2,073 of CAIMXF010000001.1, read as the reverse complement.
CGTGCTGACGCCCAGGGCGTCGTGGCCGGCGCGTTCCAGGATCAGGTCGGGCGCGCCGCGCGGGTTGTCGGGGCTGCGCAGCAAGGCGCCCACCGCGGCGCCGAAGGGCTTGAGCGTGCGGTCCTGGAAGTCGCGCACGCCCAGGCGGAAGGTCTCGACATCCGCCTTCGCGTCGGCCAGGCGCGGCATGGTCGCGGGCCAGTCGAAGTTGTCGCCCTGGCGGCGGCGGATGTCTTCCAGCGACACGACACCGGCCACCGCGTCCTCGAAGCCCAGCGACTGCACGAACTCGCGCTGCGCATCGGTGGCGGTGGCGACCACGGTGCGTGCGCCCACCGCACGCACGGCCTCGATCATCTCGAGCCCGATGCTGTCGAGCAGCGCGGTGCTGCCCGGACCGTAGTACAGCAGCACGGCCTCGCCCGCCCGCGCGCCGGCGCGCTGCAGCATGGCCTCGGGCGTCGCCGTGCCGGGCTTGCCGACGAAGGTGAGGTGGTAGCCCGACGACGCCCCGTAGAAGGCCAGGGCGCCGCCCGCGGCCAGCAGCTGGAAGCTGCGCGGGAAGGCCGTCTCGCCGGCGTGCGAGACGACGTAGTCGGCCAGCCTGCCGCCGTTGTGCTGCCTGAAGGCTTCCAGCAGCGGCGCGCCGGCCGCTTCCCAGGCCGCCGGGTCGTCTTCGGGCACCGGGGTGTAGAGCGATTTGAAACGCGGGTCGCTGCGGTCCAGCGCGCCCACGGCGCCTTGCGCGGCGACGAAGGCCGCACGCTCGGGGCTGGACACGCCGCCGGTGACGGCCAACCCGGCGCGCGTGGCGCTCTTCAGCGCCTCCAGCCCCGTTCCGGTGGCGGCACCCTCGACGAAAAGAGCCTTGCCCGGCGCGATCTTCAGCGTGGTGAAGAGGGCGCGCACGATGGTCCCCAGGTTGAGGATGTACGACCCCGCCTGCTCCAGCGTCAGGTCGCCCGTGCCCGGAACGGGATGCAGCTGAGGGGCCTGCGTGACGAGGAACTGCGCGTGGCTGCCCGTGCGCGTCTCGTAGCCCTGGATCGAGAAGCCCACGTACATCGGGTCGCGTGCGGCCAGCGGGCTCAGCAGCTCGGTCTGGCCGGAATACACCGCCACCAGGTCGCCCACCTTCAGCCGACCCTCGCGCTTGGCTTCGCTGCCGAGGGCGGCCACCAGTGCCACGCCGCCGGAACCCGTGACCTGCACGTCTTCCTCGTGGTTGTCGAACGGCGAGACCGGGATGCCGGTGAGCGCCCAGATGTCGTTGAAGTTGACTTCCGAAGCGAGCATGTAGACCAGCGCCTCGTTCGGCTGCGGCGGCTCCACCGGCACGACGAGCTCGACCTCGCTGCGCAGCGGCGCGCCGAAGCGCGGCTCGCCGGTGGCCGGGTCGCGTGGCACGCCCCAGGCGAATTGCCAGCACGGCAGCGGCGTCACGCCCGGATAGAACGGGGCGCCGCGGGGCAGCAGTGCGCCCGCCGCGACCTGCCCGGTCACCCAGTCGACATGGTCGGCGACGATCTTCACCGCGCCCCGGCGAACCGGCAGGGCCGGGCTCTTCTTGTCCATGAACTGCTGGATGCCGGTCTTGCCGCCTTGCGGGTCGACCACCGCCTGCGCGAAGAGCTCGGCTTCGACGGCCAGCCCGGCGTCCAGCCCCTGCGTCCAGCCGGCGCTGATGGCCTGCAGCGCGCGGTCGCGTGCACCGCCGCGGCCGGCCCAGCCGAGCTGGCGCAGCGTGTTGTCCAGGTGCTCGTCGGCGAGCGCAGCATCGAGCGACAGTGGCGAGGGCCGGTTCCACTGCACCAGGCTGTCCTGCCGTTCCTGCCAGGCTCGGCCGAGCAGGCTGTCGCTGCCGTCCGCCAGGAACTCGCGGATGCGGGCGTGCGCGGCCGACAAGACGTCCGACGCGCCGTCGGCCAGTTCGTCGACCACGCCCATGGCCAGCGCCTCGCCTCCGCTGATGTTGCGCCCGCCCAGGATCAGGTCCAGCGCGTCGCGCAGGCCGTCGTCGCCGCGCCGCGTGGCCAGGAGTCGCGGCAGCCGCTGCGTGCCGCCGTAGCCGGG